>NZ_JAFYUW010000152.1:0-2791 GCF_017549435.1 Brochothrix sp. | reverse complement strand
GCGAGCGAAACACCAACAATAATACAAGTACGATAAATATAATAGCAATAACTTCTGTTTTCTCAACGCCCTCATGTGTTGCTTTTGCAAAATCTTCTAATACGAGTGCATTACCTGTTAAATAACTTTCAACGCCTTTTATTTGCAGTTCTGGACGAATACGATCACCAATTTCAGTAATTGTTCCCTCTCGCAAAACTTCTAGTTGAAGCATGACCGTTGTCCCATCACTCGACAATAACTGTTTTTTTGCGGTCTTATTATCAAGATGTGAAACAATTCTATCAATACCTAAACTTGTTTGATTCGTTTGGATTGCGGTAATTCGTTTTTCAATTGTTGTCAGTTCATCTGCTGTGAGCTTTTTGTTTGAATGGAACACAGCGATCATTTGATATGTTTTTTCTTTGCCATCACGCATACCGTTAATAATTTTTGCTGCTTGTTCACTTTGAGCTGATTCAGGTAACGAAATCTGCCCTTTTTCTCTCACTAACGTTCCCATGTTTGGCATAAATAATACTAATAAAAGCGTTACCACAAGCCAACTTGTTAAAATTAGCACACGCCACTTTCTCTGGTTCATGTTCGTCACCATTCTTTCTCGTATATATCCTCCCCCAGAACAATACGGTCTTTTACTTTAGTGTACCTTATATCTTTCACTTGGACTATCACAAAAATAGTCTTTTAATGATAAAAAAAGCAACCGCACAATTGGCGGTTGCTTTAGATTACTATTTTAAAAAATTATTTTTCAACGCGTTCTTTCAATTTATCAGCAACAAATTCTACATCTGTTCCAACGATAACTTGAAGAGCTGTATCATTGATTTTAACAACACCTTTTGCGCCTGCGCGTTTCAAAGCATCTTGATCAACAATATTTGTATCTTTTAATTGTAGACGTAAACGAGTTGTACAGTTATCGATAACTGTAAAGTTGTCAGCGCCACCTAATGCTTTAAGGTATTTATCACCAATAGCGTCATATTTATCTCCTGTAGCTGGTGTTGCTAGTTCTTCTTCATCTTCTTCAATTGCATTTTCATCATCATCTTCACGTCCAGGCGTTTTGATGTCGAATTTTAAAATAGCAAAGTAGAAAATCACGAAGTAAACAACTGCGAAAACTAAACCAACTAAAAGTAAAAGGAGTGGCTTAGTTCCTAAACCGTAGTTTAGTGAGTAATCAATCGCTCCTGCTGAGAAAGTGAAACCCATTTTAATTCCTAATAAGTTAACGATAAAGCCTGAAATTCCTGCTAAGAGCGCATGCACAACATAAAGAGGGAATGCGATAAACATGAATGAAAACTCAAGCGGTTCTGTGATACCTGTTAAGAACGCTGTTAAAGCGAGTGATAACATCATCCCAAACGTTGCTTTACGTTTATGTTTTTTAGCAGTTGCCACCATTGCCATTGCAGCTGCTGGTAGACCAAACATCATAATTGGGAAGAAACCAGTTTGGAAAGCGCCCGCTGTCGGATCTTTAGCGAAGAAACGGTTAATATCTCCGTTTACAACAATACCTGTTGCAGCATCTGTAAAGCTACCATAACCGAACCATAAGTAAGAGTTTAACACGTGATGTAAGCCCGTTGGAATTAACAAACGGTTTGCAAATTCGAATACACCTGCACCGAATGCACCTGCACCAACGATAAATTCGTTAAGATGATTTAATCCAACTTGGACTGTTGGCCAAATGAAACCAAAAATAACAACAAGTATTAACGTCGCGATAGCATTTAATATTAAGGCAACATGACGTCCGTTAAAGAAAGCACCTTTATCAAATTTAAGGTACACAAGGTTATAAATAATAGGTGAAAATAGACCAGCGATAAAACCACCGAATACACCCATATTAATATCTGGATTAACGCCAATAACACCGAAGTTTAAGATAAAGTACATGAGCGCGCCACTTAAAGCTGCTAGACCACTATTATCCTTCGCTAAACCAATAGCAATACCCATTGCAAACATCAATGGTAAATAAGTGAAAATAGCGTTCCCGCCAGCATTCATAAATGGAATATTTAAAACATCAGCTGCGCCAAGACGGTTTAACAGACCCGCAGCTGGCAAAACAGCGATTGGAAGCATTAATGCTTTCCCGATTTTTTGTAATTGTGCTAACATAATTTAATTTCCTCCTTTACTTTATAAGTGTGGTAAGACAATATTTGCAACAAATGATCCAATAAACAAGGCAACAACACTTGTAATAATCGGAACAAAACGACGGCCACCAAAGAAGGCTAACCATTCAGGCATCTTAATATTGTAGAATTTGTTATACATCATTCCACTAACAAGTCCCATTACTAAACCACAAATAATGAAGAAAATTTGTCCTTTTACTTCGCCACCAAAAATAGAGATAGGTGCATTAACTAAAAATTGTGCTTTAGCATCAATTAAAACAGAGAATGATGCTCCAAATACTAGGTAACCTACCGCACCAGCTAAAGCAGCCGCTCCACTGTGATCAAACCCAATACCAACTGCAAAAGCAATCGATATAATTAACGGGAAAATCATTTTATAAGCGTTGAAAACACCTTCTAAACCTGAATTTCCTGTTAAACTTCCTGCCCAAAAAATAACTAAAAGGATTGCAGTAACTGCGACATATGAAAGGGATATTGCCAAACGTTTAACTAAACTTTCTTTTTTCATCTTTTTTCCTCCTCCAATATTTATTACGAAAAGAGCTTAAAATTCTTTTCCTATTCTGTTTTTTATCATAACATGAAACCGGTTTCTGGTCTATACCATT
>NZ_JAFYUW010000151.1:0-20341 GCF_017549435.1 Brochothrix sp. | reverse complement strand
GTAATGCTTTCTTTGGATGGTGATGCTGTTACCGTGATGTGATTTGTCAAAAACAAACCACTTAGAAGTAGAAGGCTTAGAAGGGTTGTTATATGTTTTTTCATTTTCATAGCAATGACATCCTTTCGATTATGTTATTTTCTATACTGTTATAGTATAGATAAATCAACGTTTTAAATTGGTAATATTTGGATAATTTTAGGACACAAAGATCATTTTTTGATTTGTCTCTTAATTTAAAGTGGAGCATTCTCAAATAAACCTACAAACTAACAAGTTAATTTTATTTTTTAGAGACGAATACAATGACGCCTCGATTATTGTATATAATACACTATTTAATAATTAACATAAAGTTCATTTTTAGTTAATTATAATCAATTTAATGATAAAATATAGTCGCTTCAGTTTCTTTAGCAAATTCCTGATGTTTTTAGTTATTTTAATGCTAGGGGTAATTAGTATATGACACAACATCGCTCTTTAAATAAAAAAAATGATTAGTATTTCTAATGTCTAGAGGATATGTGATTCGTAATAACAGTTGGCGAAATAGGAAAGTGATAATATGAAATTTTCTTAATAAATTATGAGCGAATTCATGTTTAAAGCGCTTGTTTTTTTTATGATAAACCTAATTAAACGACTTCACTGGAAAACAAATAGATTGTAGGCAAATCCCCTTTTTAATGCTAACAAGTTCTGATATAATGAAATATAAGATTAAGCTGTGCCGTAGTCTACAATTTTGACTGTTGGCGCAGCTTTATGCATATCCGATGAAAGGGGATGGCATTATGGTTAAAGATCAAAATTTATCAATTGAAGAAGTCATCGCAAAGGCCGCTCTTTATTTAAATGAAAAGCATATCGCATTTATAACTGGAGCCTATGAATTTGCACGTGATTCACATGCGCATCAAATTCGTAAATCAGGAGAGCCTTATATCATACATCCTATTCAAGTAGCGGGGATTCTAGTGGACCTTGAAATGGACCCGAATACAATTGCTGCTGGATTTTTACATGATGTTGTAGAGGATACAGATGTTACACTAGACGATATTGCAAAAGCCTTCAATAATGAGGTAGCAATGTTAGTTGATGGTGTTACAAAACTAGGGAAAATTAAATTTAAATCGCACGAAGAACAACAAGCAGAGAACCATCGTAAAATGTTCTTGGCAATGGCAGAGGATATTCGTGTCATTTTAATTAAACTTGCTGATCGTGTTCACAATATGCGTACATTGAAGCATTTGCCACCTGAAAAACAAAAAAGAATCGCACAAGAAACACTGGATATTTTTGCACCACTTGCTCATCGTTTAGGTATCTCGATGATTAAATGGGAATTAGAAGATACAGCGTTACGTTATATTAATCCGCAACAATATTACCGTATTGTTCATTTAATGAAACAAAAACGTGGTGAAAGAGAAGCATACTTAGATGAACTCGTTGGGGACATTGAAGAAAATCTAACTGATTTAAACATAAAAGCTGATATTTCTGGTCGACCAAAACATATTTTCTCAATTTATCATAAAATGACAAGCCAACATAAACAGTTTAATGAAATTTATGATTTGTTGGCTATCCGTGTCATCGTTGATAGCATTAAAGATTGTTATGCAGTATTAGGAATTATTCATACGCGTTTTAAACCAATGCCAGGGCGTTTTAAAGATTATATCGCCATGCCAAAAGCAAATATGTATCAGTCACTGCATACTACAGTTATTGGGCCAGGCGGAGAACCGTTAGAAGTGCAAATCCGTACACAAGAAATGCATCAAATTGCTGAATTTGGTGTGGCAGCTCACTGGGCTTATAAAGAGGGGAATTCAGCTAATCTTAGTACAAGTATCGACCGCAAAATGTCATGGTTTAGTGAAATTATGGAGGTGCAAGACACCGAAAGTAATGCTCAGGAATTTATGAGCTCTTTGAAGACAGATTTATTTGCGGACATGGTTTATGTCTTCTCACCAAAAGGTGATGTGATTGAATTACCGAAAGGTTCGGTTCCATTGGATTTTGCTTACCGCGTACATACAGAAGTTGGAAATCGTACGGTAGGTGCAAAAATAAATGGCAAGATTGTCACGCTAGACTACAAATTACAAACGGGAGATATTGTCGATATTTTAACTTCAAAAACTGCGACAGGTCCAAGTCGAGACTGGTTGAAATTGGTGCAATCCTCTCAAGCTAAAAATAAAATACGTCAGTATTTCAAACGACTTGTAAAAGATGAGACTGTTGAAAAAGGTAAAGAGAGCCTTGAAAAAGAATTGCTTGCCCATTCATTTGATCCAAAAGAATTTATGACGGATGATAATTTGGCGCATATTATTGATCGTTTTAATTTCCGTGATGAAGATGATTTATATGCAGCCATTGGTTATAACAGTGTGACTGCGTTACAAATCATGAACCGTTTGACTGAAAAAGTTCGTCGTGAACGTGCATTGAGACAACAAGCTGATAATTTAATTGTTGAAGGTAAAACAAAAGCAGGTGCAGTGACACAATCCGATCATCATGAGCACAAAAACAAAAATGAAACGGGTATCGATATAGCAGGCGGAATGGATAACTTGATGTTACGTTTATCACATTGTTGTAATCCAGTTCCAGGCGATGAAATTATTGGCTTCATCACTAAAGGCCACGGTATTTCTATTCATCGTCAAGACTGTCCTAATGTAACGCAACTTGAGGATGGTGAGGATCGCTTAATTGATGTCTCTTGGTCAAATAACGATCTTAAGAGCCATGCTAAATATGAGGTTACCCTTGAAGTTTATGCATTTAATCGTGATGGTTTACTGAATGATGTTATCCAAACGTTAAATAGTATGCAAATTAATATTAATGGCGTTAATGCAAGGTTAGATAAGCGTGAAATGGCAGCTCTTGTCGTTAATGTGATGATTAGAAATAAAGAAGAGATGCAACGTGTGATTGATAAGTTGAAACAAATTTATGATGTGTACACGGTAAGACGCGTCACGAAATAAGGAGTTTTTTAGTATGAAGGTTGTTGTACAAAGGAGTTTAGCTGCCAGTGTTGCTATTTCAGGACAAACAGTTGGCGAAATTTCAAAGGGATTGGTTGTTTTTGTAGGTTTTACACATGAAGACACATCAGCGGATATTAATTATGTGGTACAAAAAATGATTAATCTGCGTATTTTCGAAGATGAAGAAGGAAAAATGAATCAATCGCTTATTGATGTTACAGGTGAACTGTTGTCAATATCGCAATTTACTCTGTTTGCCAACACAAAAAAAGGGCGACGTCCAAGTTTCACTGCAGCAGCAGCCCCTGACATCGCCTTGACGCTTTATAAAGAATTTAATGAAGCAATACGAGCAGAAGGTGTTGTCGTTGCGACAGGGGAGTTTGGAGCGGATATGCAAGTCTCTCTTGTTAACGATGGTCCAATAACAATTACGATTGATAGCAAAAATCCATAAAAAAGGAACATTCAGTTGTTTGACTGAATGCTCCTTTTTTTTTGTATTGTTTAGTTAGCGAAATAATTTGTTAAGCCGTTCGTTACGGCATTAGCAACTTTTTGACGATAAGCATCATTATCGATGGTTTGTTCATCAAAACTATTATTGATATAACCGAGTTCTAATAAAATTGAAGGGGAAGCATTTTCACGTAAGACTTGGAAATCGCCATATTTCTCACCATGATTTTCAAGAGGCATTCCTACTTTTAGTTGTGCATTAATGCGTGAAGCAAAGTCTTTTGCATTATCGTTGTAATAATAGGTTGATGTTCCTGAAGCGGTGTTGGCTTCTTCTGTGGAATCATAATGGACACTAATGAAAGCATCTGCAGCATTGTCATTTGAAATCGCTGCACGTTTGCCAAGGGTAACATAATCATCATTGGAACGTGTCATAATCACTTTGGCCCCCGTTGTTTCCAACTGTGCTTTAATAGCAGCCGCCGTTTTCAGAGCAATTTCTTTTTCATATGTACCATCAACGCCGATTGCACCAGTATCGTTACCACCATGTCCTGGATCTAGCACGATTGTCGCTTCTGATAGAGAAGAGACTGTCGGTTTCGCAGCAGCAGTGTTTTCATTCACACTTACAACCCAGTTAGCAACATATCCTTTAGAACCAGCCGCCGTTTTTACCTCATACCAACTATCTTTCGATCCGATAATATCATAAGTTGTTCCAGGCTGAGCTGTTTCTAATAATTTCCCATTAACATCTGCAGCATCGCGAATATTGGTGTTTTCTTCACGAATTGTTAATTTTTGAAGTGCGGCACTATCTTCTGTTGAAGCACCTGCAACTTCAATAAAATCAGATTTTATCCAACCCGTTACTTTACCGTAAGTGACTTGAGTCCAACCGTTTTGTGAGCTGATTACAGTCACTTCACGATTTTTGTTCAATGTATCAATCACACTTGAGTTGATATCATCCTTACTGCGAACATTTGCTAGAGTGGAAATAATCTTACCTTTAGAGTTACTTGCTGCTGAGACAGTTTCATTTTCAACTAACCAACTTGCAACCCAACCTGTTTCACCAGATGGCAAGGAAACTTTATACCATTCATTTTCCTCGTCCAATACTTTTAGACGATCATTTTTACGTGATTGTGTCGTAATGTCATAGGCAAGACCAGGCCCATTACGGATGTTAACCACTTCAGAGGTTACTTTAACCGTATTTGCCATTGTCAGCGCATAAGTCGAAACAATCGCTCCAATTACGAGTACTAATGAAAGAATAGATATCAGTAATAATTTTTTCTTTTTAATTTTGGGGCGATTCACCATTGAGACACATCCATTTCTATAGTAATTAATGAACAAGATTTAAAGTTCAATATTTTTGTGCAAATAACGAGCATTAAATAAAAAGGCAATAATCAAACAGATAAAAAAAGCACGCTATTATCCCTTATATTTTAGCATAATTTCAAGTAAAACTATAGAAATAGCCTTCGCCTAAAGAAAATAGCCAAATAAGTAGGCCATTTTGGCTGAAAAAACTATGTCTGATTTGTGTCTTCAAAGTGTTCTATAACAGCACCATGACAGGCTTCGTTAAAATTGACAGAAAATAGCGAATATTAGAACTTTTTAACTATGTCCAAAAAAGCACAATTTACACTATGAAAGCCCTTACATACCTAGTATAATGAAGATAGAAGAGAACGAGACAATCAGATTTTAAATTAAAATACATGAGTCTATAGTCCGGTATATTTACCTCTTCTTCTGTTCTGTTATATTATCGAATCATTAGTCATTATAATTATATTTCTTAGGAGGAATGGATATGTTATTTGAAACAATGGTAAAAGATGGGTATGAACAAGTGGTATTTTGTCACGATAAAGAATCAGGTTTAAAAGCGATTATCGCTATTCACGATACAACTTTAGGACCGGCTTTAGGTGGTTGTCGCATGTGGCCCTATGCATCCGAAGAAGAAGCTTTAAATGACGTGTTAAGATTATCACGCGGTATGACCTATAAAAATGCTGCAGCTGGTCTAAATATCGGTGGTGGTAAAACGGTTATTATTGGCGATCCTCGCAAAGATAAAAGTGAAGCGTTATTCAGAGCGTTAGGTCGTTATGTTGAAAGCCTTAATGGCCGTTATATTATTGCAGAAGATGTGGGTACAACAGAAGAAGATATGAATCATATGTATATGGAAACTGATTTTGTAACAGGAAGCACAGCGGGTGAAGGTTCATCTGGGAACCCAAGTCCAAAAACGGCTTTAGGAATCTACTATGCAATGAAACGTACTGCAAAAGAAGTATTTGGTAGCGATTCATTGACGAGTAAAAAAATTGCAGTTCAAGGTGTCGGTAATGTATCTTATACCTTGTGTGAGTTATTAAATGAAGAAGGCGCTGAATTAATCGTGACTGATATTAATGAAGAAGCGATTCAACGTGCGGTTACTAATTTAAACGCAACGGCAGTGGGTATCGATGAAATTTATGATGTTGAAGCAGATATTTTTGCACCTTGTGCTTTAGGAGCCATCTTAAATGATGATACAATTCCACGTTTAAAAGTTAAAGCCGTATGTGGTAGTTCAAATAATCAATTACTTGATATTGAAAAACATGGTAAAATGTTACAAGAGCGTGGTATTTTATATGCGCCAGATTATATTGTTAACTCAGGTGGCGTTATCAATGTTGCTGATGAATTGAGTGGTTACAATGAGACAAGAGCTGTCAATAAAGTAAAAGAAATTTATACGCAAATTGGTAAAGTGTTTGATATTGCGAAAGAGCAAAATATTATACCAGCGATTGCTGCAGATCATTTAGCAGAACAACGTATCGACCAACTGAAACATGTTCGTAGTAATTTTTTGAAAACTGAACATTCTTCAATTAGCCGCCGCGGTAAATAAGTAATCCTTGTCCTCTCATTGACATAATTGAAGTTGTTGTCAGTGGGGGGATTTTATATAAAAATTGAGAGAAATGAGTGGTGTTATGGCAACTAGAACGGTAGCAATAGCTGGAGCAGATGCTTATATTATTGATGCATTTGTTAAACCAGCAGCAGAAAAAAATATCTGTCACTTTATTATTTTTGGCTGTGAAGACATTGATGTCAGTGATATAACTGGCTGTCAGTATACAAAATGTGAAACGATTGATGAAACTGTAAGTGGAGCAGTACAGGCAGTACAAGCCAAAAAGGCGCAGATTATTATGAAAGGTAACATACACACATCGATGTTACTTAGTGCAATTTTAAAAAGAGAAAATAATTTGAGAGACAAGAAAGTGTTATCACAAGTTTCTGTCATCAACTTTAAAGATGGTAGCCGTCAGTGGGTAATGAGTGATCCTGGTTTGAATATTGCCCCAGACGTAGCGACTAAAATAGAGATTTCTAAAAATGCGATTGATGTTGCTAAAAATATCGGAATTACTTGTCCAAAAGTTGCTTTACTAAGCGCAGTAGAAACAGTAAGCCCGAAGATGCAATCATCAGTTGATGCAAAAGCAGTCGCTGATTACTTTGCAGAAAACCCTTATGATGCAATTGTAGAAGGCCCCATTTCAATGGATATTGCTACGGATGCACATTCAGCGGTAGCGAAAAAATATCCTGGTGAAATCCAAGGGGATGCCGATGTTTTAATTGTACCTAACATCGAAAGTGGTAATTTAATGTATAAAACGATTACGCATTTTATTCCTTCAGTAATTAGTGGTGCTATCATTGGAGCAAAAGTACCTGTTGTATTGACATCACGCAGTGACTCATTGGATAGTAAATTAGCATCGTTAGAATTAGCTATTCAAAATGTAGTTGACTAAATCATTTAACATAAAGGGGTCTTACTATGACATTTAAAATTCTTGCAATAAATCCAGGCTCGACATCAACTAAGATAGCCGTATATGAAGGCGACAAGCTTATGTTTGAAAAGACAGCCAGTCATTCAACAGAAGCACTGGCTCCATTTGAAACTGTTATAGAACAATATGACTATCGTACAGAATTTATCAAAGAAACATTAGCTGCTGAAAACATTACATTAGAATCACTAGATGCTGTTGTAGGCAGAGGTGGTTTGTTAGCGCCGTTAGAGAGTGGAACGTATCGTGTTAATGAACAGATGCTGCATGATTTACGAGGCGCTCTCTATGGAGAACACGCATCGAATTTAGGTGCACTGATTGCGAATCGTATCAGTGAACTGTATGGCATTCCAGCGTTTATCGTTGACCCAGTGGTCGTTGATGAATTACAACCCATTGCGCGTATTTCTGGCAACAAGGCAATCGAACGTAAAAGTATTTTTCATGCTTTGAATCATAAATCGGCTGGACGCAAAGTTGCAGCAAAAAAAGGGTATCGTTATGATGAACGTAATTGGATTATCGCACATCTTGGTGGTGGTATTTCTGTAGGTGCACATCAACAAGGTAAAGTAATTGATGTCAACAATGCGTTGGATGGTGATGGGCCATTTAGCCCTGAACGTTCAGGTGGATTGCCCCTTCAACAAACGTTGGCTTACTCGCAAGAAGAGCGCTGGCAAAAAAATCCATTTTATCGCCAGTTAGTGGGTAAAGGTGGTGTGGTTTCTTATCTTGAAACCAACGATATGCGCACTGTTGAAGCGATGGTAGCGGATGGTAACACGGAAGCTAAAATCGTTTTTGAAGCGATGGCTTATCAAGTTAGTAAAGAAATTGGAGCATGTGCCGCTGTACTTAATGGTGAAGTTGATGGTATTATCTTAACGGGTGGGTTAGCAAATAGTGCAAGTTTTACTCAGCTAGTCAGTCGTAAAATCCAGTGGATTGCTCCGGTGATTTTAGAACCGGGAGAAGATGAATTACTAGCGTTAAATGAAGGAGCTCAGCGTGTCATGCACGGGGAAGAAGAGGCTCGTCAATATAGAGGAGGCGTAACAAATGGCAAATGAATATGATGTAGTTGTACTTGGAGGCGGTACCGGAGGGTATGTTGCAGCGATTGCTGCCGCTAAAAAAGGGCAACGTGTTGCCGTCGTAGAAAAAGATAAACTTGGAGGCACTTGTTTACACCGTGGTTGTATCCCAACAAAAGCACTTTTACGTTCAGCTGAAGTATTAGAAACAGTGAAACAAGCAGCGGCTTTTGGTGTTACTTTAGGTTCGGATTCAGGTTTGGAAACATCGACAATTAATTTTGTTAACGCACAAGCACGCAAGCAAAAAATTGTTGATCAATTAGAAGCAGGCGTTAAAGGTCTGATGAAAAAAGGGAAAATTGATGTCTTCTACGGAACAGGGACTATTTTAGGACCTTCAATCTTTTCTCCAACAGCTGGTACAATTTCAATCACTTATTCAGACGATCAAGAACCAGAAATGATTATTCCTAAAAGTTTAATCATCGCAACTGGCTCACAACCACAAAGCTTGCCAGGATTGAATTTTGATGAAGAAACAGTTCTTTCTTCAGATGGCATGTTGCAACTTGAGGCATTGCCAGAATCATTGGTGATTGTTGGTGGTGGCGTTATTGGGATGGAATGGGCATCAATGCTCCATGATTTTGGTGTTAAGGTAACTGTATTGGAATATGCTGACCGTATTATCCCGACTGAAGATGCAGAACTATCAAGAACATTGCAAAGAATTAAAACTAAAAAAGGCATTACGATTGTAACTAAAGCTAAAGTTTTAGCTGACACGTTTACAAAAACAGAAGATGGTATTACTATTCAAGCAGAGGTCAAAGGTGAAACAATTACTTATTCTGCTGAAAAAATCATGGTTTCTGTGGGTCGTAAAGCGAACACAACATCAATTGGTTTACAAAATACAGCAATAAAAACAGACCGTGATTTTATTGAGGTCAACGATCATTACCAAACAGCAGAAAGTCATATGTATGCGATTGGTGACTGTATCCCAACAATGCAATTAGCTCATGTTGCGATGCATGAGGGCCAAGCTGCAGTGGATCATATTGTCGATGGTGATTCTGAGAAAATGAATTATGATCAAGTACCGCGTTGTGTTTATACAACACCAGAAATTGCGAGTGTGGGTATTAGTGAAGCACAAGCAAAAGAGCGTGGACATGAAGTTAAAGTAGGGAAGTTTAACTTCCAAGGTAACGGCAAGGCGCTTGTATTCGGCGAAGCAGAAGGTTTTATCAAAGTTGTTGCTGATAAAGAAACGAATGATTTATTAGGTGTTTCAATTATCGGACCTCATGCAACTGATTTAATTAGTGAAGCGGGTCTCGCACAAGTACTTGATGCAACACCATGGGAAATTGGGACAACCATTCACCCACACCCCACACTTTCTGAAGCATTGGCGGAAGCTGCACTCGCAGTTGATGGTAATGCCGTTCATGGATAAGGGTTATTAAAAAGGAGGAATCATGATGTTGAAAGATTCACGAGTGAAAAAAGCAAGTTTAAAAGATATGGAATTAGATAAAGAAACGTTATTAGAAATGTATGAAGTTATGTTAATGGCTCGACGCGTAGATGAGCGAATTTGGTTACTTAACCGTTCGGGGAAAATTCCTTTTAATATTTCAGGACAAGGACAAGAAGGCGCGCAAGTTGCATCTGCTTTTGCCTTTAACCGTGAGATAGATTACACGTTACCTTATTACCGTGACTTAGCCGTAGTACTTGCTTTTGGTATGACAGCAAAAGAAGTCTTGTTATCAGCATTCGGTAAAGCTGAAGACCCTAACTCAGGTGGTCGTCAAATGCCTGCTCATTACGGACATAAAGCACACCGTATTGTCACACAAAGTTCGCCAGTAACAACACAATTCCCACATGCAGCTGGGATTGCTCTCGCAGCTAAAATGCGTAAAGACCCAATCGTTGCTTATACTTCTTGTGGTGAAGGATCATCTAACCAAGGTGACTTCCATGAAGGGATTAACTTTGCGAGTGTTCACCGTTTACCTGTTGTGTTTGTAATTGAAAATAATCAATATGCAATTTCTGTTCCGAAAGAATTACAATTTGCTGCAGATAAATTATCTGATCGTGCAATCGGTTATGGCATTCCAGGCGAAACAGTAGATGGTAACGATATGGTCGCTGTATACTTGGCGTTCAAACGCGCTGTTACACGTGCGCGTGATGGTGAAGGTCCAACGTTAATTGAAACAGTGACATACCGCTTTACACCGCATTCATCAGATGATGACGACCGCAGCTACCGTACGCGTGAAGAAGTCGAGGCAGCACGTGGTAAAGATCCATTAGACATTTACTTTAACCAATTATTAGACGAAAAAGTAGCAACTCAAGAAGAGCTAGATGCAATTGAAGCTCGTGTGAAAGCAGAAATTCAAGAAGCAACAGAGTATGCTGAGAATGCAGCAGCACCAGCTGTTGAAACATTAGGTCATCACGTGTATGACGAAGATACGCAAGGAGGAAACTAATATGGCAGTTTTATCATATATTGAGGCGATTACACTCGCAATGCGCGAAGAAATGGAACGCGACGAAAATGTCTTTGTATTAGGCGAAGATGTGGGTGTCAAAGGCGGCGTTTTTAAAGCGACAGATGGTCTTTACGATCAATTTGGTCATGACCGTGTGCTAGATACACCACTTGCTGAATCAGCAATTGCAGGTGTTGGTATTGGTGCAGCAATGTACGGATTACGTCCAATTGCAGAAATGCAGTTTGCGGACTTTATCATGCCAGCTATTAACCAAATTATCTCAGAAGCAGCGCGTATTCGTTACCGTTCAAACAATGATTGGACAGTGCCAATGGTTATCCGTGCGCCTTATGGTGGTGGTGTTCATGGCGGATTGTACCACTCACAATCGATTGAAAAAATCTTTATGGGTCAACCAGGATTGAAAATTGTTATGCCTTCATCTCCAGCAGATGCTAAAGGGCTATTAAAAGCAGCCATTCGTGACAATGATCCCGTGTTATTTTTAGAGCATAAACGTGCGTATCGATTATTGAAAGAAGAAGTTCCTGCAGGTGAGCACATCATTCCAATTGGTAAAGCTAATGTAGTGCGTGAAGGAACAGATTTCACTGTCATTACTTACGGTCTTTGTGTTGAAATGGCGAAACAAGTGGCAGTTAAATTAGAAAAAGAAGGTGTCTCAACACACTTACTTGACTTGCGAACAATTTATCCTTTGGATGAAGCGGCAATTATTGAAGCAGCTAAAAAGACAGGTAAAGTCTTGTTGATCACAGAAGATAATAAACAAGGTAGTGTTATTGGTGAAGTTTCTGCTATTATTGGTGAAAACTGTCTCTTTGATTTAGATGCACCAATCGCTCGCTTAGCAGGTCCTGATTCTCCTGCAATGCCATTTGCCTCATCGATTGAAAAAGAATTCTTAATCAATACGGATCAAGTAGAAGCAGCAATGCGTGAACTCGCTGACTATTAATGCCCAAGGAAAGGAATGACACACATGGCTATTGAAAATATTAAAATGCCGCAACTTGGCGAAAGTGTTACAGAAGGAACAATTACAGCGTGGTTAGTACAACCAGGAGACCACGTTGAACAATATGATCCAATCGCAGAAGTATTAACGGATAAAGTAACAGCAGAAATCCCATCATCATTCACAGGAACAATCAAAGAAATTCTTGTAGAAGCGGATGTCACTGTCCCCGTTGGTGAAGTAATCTGTACGATGGAAACAGCTGGAGAAGCAACAACGCCAGCTCCAGAAGCTGAAACTGAAAAAGCAGCACCGACACCTGAACCAGTTGTTGAAGCTAAAGCAGCACCTGCGGCACCTGTTGCAGCACCAACAGGCGATCGTGCACGTTATTCACCTGTTGTATTGCGCTTGTCGCAAGAAAAAGGCATCGACTTAACGCAAGTAACAGGAACTGGAAAAGGCGGACGTATCACTCGTAAAGATGTCTTAGGCTTCACACCTAGTGCTGCACCAGCACCAGAACAGACGTCAGTCGTGTCTGAAACTCCGGCACCATCAGTGGCACCAACTGCTTCTGCATCTACACCGACACCAACTGTGGCTGCGGGCGATGTAACAGTGCCAGTCACACCAATCCGTAAAGCAATTGCTAAGCACATGGTTCAAAGTTCACTTGAAATTCCACATGCTTGGGTGATGGTAGAGGTAGATGCAACAGAATTAGTGAATTATCGTAACAGCATTAAAGATGAATTCAAAGCAAAAGAAGGATTTTCTATCAGTTACTTTGCATTCTTTGTAAAAGCTGTTGCTCAAGCATTGAAAAAATACCCAGAATTAAACAGTACATGGACAGGCGAAAGCATTATCCAACGTCATGATATTAACTTATCAATTGCCGTTGCTACTGACGATGCGCTCTTTGTACCAGTTGTACGTAATGCTGATGAAAAAACTGTTAAAGGTATTGGAAAAGAAATTGCTGATTTAGCAGGTAAAGTACGTACGGGTAAATTAACATCAAAAGAAATGGATGGCGGAACATTTACTGTTAATTCGACAGGATCGTTTGGATCAGTTCAATCGATGGGAATTATCAATCATCCACAAGCAGCTATTTTACAAGTTGAATCAATCGTTAAACGTCCGGTTGTTAAAGACGGTATGATCGCTGTTCGTGATATGGTAAATCTATGTCTTTCAATCGATCACCGTGTGTTAGATGGTCTTGTTGCTGGTCGCTTCTTACAAGAAGTGAAAAACAACGTGGAAGCTATTAATTCTAAAAGCACATCTGTCTATTAAGAAAATTCATTTGCAGTCACTGATCGCCACTTTAGCGGGGTCAGATTGTCAATGAAAATGGTCGTTGTTTAAGGGAAGAGAAGCTATCTTCCCTCGACAACCATCACCTTTGAATAGTCAGACTTTTTCGAAAGCTTAAGGGTGCCGAGCTGCATAGGAGGTACTTATGAATACACATAAACCATCTTTTAAAGATACGTTAACGATCGGGTTGATGTTATTTGCGTTATATTTTGGCGCAGGAAATTTAATTTTTCCCTCTTTTTTAGGTCAGAATGCAGGTTCAAATGTTTGGATTGCAGTCGCTGGTTTTTTAATAACCGGTGTAGGATTACCACTTCTGGGTTTTTTAAGTCTTGCATTATCAGGTAAAGATGATGTTCAACAATTAGCTGATGGGGCAGGTAAACTATTTGGATTGATATTTTCAATTATCCTGTATCTAGCAATCGGTCCTTTTTTTGCAATTCCTCGTACGGGAAATGTCTCGTTTGAAATAGGTGTGCATCCTTTTGTACCAGCGGGATCAGAGAAAATAGCACTGTTTGTTTTTACAATTCTCTTTTTTACATTGACGTACTTCTTGGCTCGAAACCCTGGGAAAATCGTTGATGTTATTGGTAAATACTTAGCACCAATTAAACTGACATTAATATTAATTATTATTGGTGTCGCAATAGCTTGGCCAATGGGAGCGTATCAAGCGCCAATCGGTGATTACGATACAAAATCATTCTTCAATAGTTTTCAACAAGGTTATTTAACTTTAGATACGATTGCCTCGTTTGCATTTGGGATGGTTGTGTTACAAGCTGTTCGAGCAAAAGGTGCAAAAACAAAAAAAGAAGTGACATCGATGGGAATCAAAGCATCGTTAATCTCGATGGTATTGCTGATGTTTATCTATGGTTCATTAGCATATATGGGTGCAACAAGCGTTAGTCAAATCGGTTATGTTGAAAATGGTGCACAAGTATTAGCGAAAGTTTCTGCTTTCTACTTTGGAACCTATGGCAACTTGGTACTGGGTATCACAATTATCGTATCTTGTCTGACAACGAGTGTTGGTTTAACAGTTGCAACAGCTTCGTTCTTCAATAAAATTTATCCGAAAATAGCAATAAAACGTTATGTTTTAGTGATTGCGATTTTTAGTGCTATTATTGCTAATTTAGGATTAACACAATTATTGGCAGTATCGATG
Source organism: Brochothrix sp. (assembly GCF_017549435.1). Classification (NCBI taxonomy): domain Bacteria; kingdom Bacillati; phylum Bacillota; class Bacilli; order Caryophanales; family Listeriaceae; genus Brochothrix; species Brochothrix sp. The sequence goes on along the minus strand of NZ_JAFYUW010000151.1, from coordinate 5,886 downwards.
CCAGTCTTGATGGTTATTTATCCTATGGTAATTTGTTTGGTGATTTTAGTCCTTACAAATGGCTTGCATGGGGGTAGTAAACCGATTTACCAACTGAGTATGTTCTTTACTTTCTGTGTGAGTTTATTTGATGGTTTCAAAACAGCAGGCTGGGACTTTGCTTCTGGCATTCAAGCTTTTTATGCGGCTTATTTACCGTGGGATAATGTAGGATTAGGATGGATTATACCTGCATTATGTGGTGGTATTCTAGGTTATATTATCACGCGTATAAAAGGAAAAACTACAGAGACATAACAGTAGGCAATCTATTAAAAAAAGTATTTTAATTTCTTTGTATTGACTTCTAGATGAAAATATCATAGGATAGAATTATTCCATATAAATATCCGATGATTAAGAAAAGTAGATAAGAAAGTTTAGTTTAAGAGAGTAAAACCCGTGGCTGTAAGGTTTTACACTAAACACTTTTTGAAAGACACTTAGGAGGATTTCGCTCGAACGGTATCAAGTAGAGTGAAACGTGATCAGGCGTTAACTGAGAGTGGAAAACCATCGCTGGTTTTCAATTAGGGTGGTACCACGGGTGAAAACGCTCGTCCCTTGTTCTTAGGAGCAGGGTGACGTTCGTTTTCTTTTTTTTGTACTAAAAATTATTAAGGGGGCCATTAAATAATGAAAATTCAAATTCCGCGTGGAACAGTTGATATAATGCCAGGAGAAAGCGAAAAATGGCAATATGTCGAACATGTTGCACAAGAAATATTTAAACGTGCACGTTACAGTGAAATTCGTACACCTATTTTTGAACATACCGAGCTTTTCCAAAAAGGTGTAGGTGACACAACTGACATTGTTACAAAAGAAATGTACACTTTTAACGATCGCAAAGAACGTTCAATGACATTGCGTCCTGAAGGGACAGCTTCAGTTGCGCGCGCCTACGTTGAACATAAATTATTTGGGCAGGTTAATCAACCCGCAAAATTATTTTACTGTGGGCCAATGTTCCGTTATGAACGCCCTCAAAAAGGTCGTCAACGCCAGTTTGTTCAAATAGGAGCAGAAGCAATTGGTGTTCAAGACCCAGCAGTAGATGCTGAAATGATGGCATTAGCCTTGTCGATTTACCAAGAACTAGGTTTAAAAGAAATTAAATTAGTTATTAATTCACTCGGTGATAAAACAAGCCGTTTAGCTCACCGTGAAGCACTCATCGCTCATTTTAAACCGAGCATTCACGAGTTTTGTTCAGATTGCCAAACACGTCTCGAAAAAAATCCATTGCGTATTCTTGACTGTAAGGTCGATCACGCTCACCCATTAATCGCAACAGCCCCATCGATTATTGATTTCTTAACAGATGAGTCGCTTGATTATTACACGCAAGTTAAACGTCACCTTGATGTGATTGAAGTGCCATATGTGGAAGATGCAACAATGGTACGTGGTTTAGATTATTATAACCACACAACATTCGAAATTATGAGTGAATCAAAAGGATTTGGTGCAATTACAACACTCTGTGGCGGTGGCCGTTACAATGGTTTAGTGGAAGAATTAGGTGGACCTGCATCACCAGGTGTTGGCTTTGCTATGAGTATTGAACGTTTATTAGCAGCACTAGCAGCAGAAGAAATCACGTTGCCAATTGCTAATCACTTAGATGTCTTTGTTGTAGGTGTCGGTGAAGCTGTTTCACCTATCACTTTAAAATTAACATTAGCGGCACGTAAAGCTGGATTTACGGCAGAACGAGATTATCTTTCTAAGAAAGTTAAAGGCCAATTTAAAACAGCAGATCGTGAAAATGCCCGCTTTGTGGTTGTGGTCGGCGAAGAAGAATTAGCAGAAGGTTTAATCGTTATTAAAGATATGACAACGGGCACACAAGAAAAAATTGCGATGTCAGATTATATAGCAACACTACAAAAAAAGCAGCATGAAGGAGAGACAAACTAATGGATAAGCGTACAACTTACTGTGGATTAGTAACAAAAGAATATGTTGGACAAGAAGTTACTTTGAGTGGCTGGGTACAAAAACGACGTGATTTAGGTGGACTAATCTTTATCGACCTCCGTGATCGTGAAGGTTATGTTCAAATTGTTTTTAATCCAGATGAATCAAAAGAAGCTTTAGCAATAGCTGAAAAAGTCCGCGGCGAGTATGTTGTGACAATCAAAGGTAAGGTTGTTGAGCGTCATGAATCACAAATTAATCGTAAGCTTAAAACAGGTGAAATTGAAATTTTAGCGAGCTCAATTGAAATTTTAAACGTTGCTAAAACGACACCGTTCTATATCGAAGATGGCGTAGAAGTGTCAGATGATTTACGTTTGAAATACCGTTACCTTGATTTACGACGTCCAGAAATGTCAAAAATCATCCGTACGCGACACGATATTAAACGTGCTGTTCGTGATACATTAGATGATTTAGGTTTCATTGATATTGAAACACCCATGTTAAACAAATCAACACCAGAAGGTGCACGAGACTATTTAGTACCTAGCCGTGTCCATCCAGGACATTTTTATGCATTGCCACAATCTCCTCAACTCAATAAACAGTTGTTGATGTCAGCTGGTTTTGATAAATATTACCAAATCGTTCGTTGTTTCCGTGACGAAGATTTGCGTGGCGACCGCCAACCAGAATTTACACAAATTGATATTGAAACAAGTTTCCAATCAGCCGAAGATATTCAAACAATGACTGAAAACTTGTTAAAAGCAGTTGTGAAAAAAGCTAAAGGCGTTGATATTCCGACACCATTTCCGCGTATGGAGTACGATGAGGCAATGGCGCGTTACGGAAGTGATAAACCTGATGTCCGCTTTGGTCTTGAGTTACAAGATGTCGCAGATATTGTCGTTGATACTGATTTCAAAGTCTTTTCACAAGCAGTTGAAAATGGCGGACAAGTTAAAGCCATTAACATTGTTGGTGGTGGAAAAGCTTATTCACGTAAACAAATTGATGCCTTAGGTGAGTTTGTTAAAGTATACGGTTCAAAAGGTTTAGCTTGGCTTAAAGTTGAAGAAGGCGAATTAAAGGGACCTATTGCTAAATTCTTTGATGCAGATAAACAAGCAGCATTAACTGAACGTTTAAATGGTAATGTGGGAGATATGTTTGTTTTTGTCGCAGATAAAGCAAGCGTCGTCGCAGCATCATTAGGCGCTTTACGAGTGAAAGTTGCTAAAGAGTTACAATTGATTGATGAAGAACAATTAGCCTTTTTATGGGTCGTTAACTGGCCATTATTTGAATATGATGAAGAAGCAGAACGCTTTGTCGCAGCGCACCATCCATTTACTATGCCAAATGAGTCAGATGTAGCATTGCTAGATACAAAACCTGAGGATGTCTATGCACAGGCCTATGATGTCGTTTTAAATGGTTATGAATTAGGCGGCGGGTCACTACGTATTTATGATAGTGCTATCCAAGCCAAGATGTTTAAAGCATTAGGATTCACAGAAGAAGAAGCCCGTGCACAATTTGGTTTCTTAATGGACGCATTTGAGTATGGTACACCTCCACATGGCGGTATTGCATTAGGACTTGATCGTATTGTCATGTTATTAACAGGACGCGATAATATTCGTGACACAATTGCCTTCCCTAAAACAGGACGAGCAAGTGATCCAATGACTCAAGCCCCATCAACAGTAAGCGATAAACAATTGGATGAATTACGTCTGAACGTTACAGCTAAAGAAGAGTAAAAGCAAAACCAAACGTTCAGCTCCAAAGAAATTGGAGGAAATAAAAATTTGATTGTGTTTATCAAAATATTATTTATGAAATTTCATAGGAGTTGTTTGGTAATTGCTAGAGTAAAATAAAAACGAAAATAGCCGTTCAATGTCAGCTAGCTTGTAGAATGGAAAGAGAGTACAAACGTCCAGCGTCTGTTTATTAAAAACGTTCCTGTAAAACGCTCACGAAAAGTGAAAAGAGTGTATAAACTATAGTAGACTAATAAAATCTGGCTCTCCGATTTTTCGGAGAGTTTTTTTAACGGAGGTGATCAAATGAAAGTACGAGCACTGGTGCTTTTTTTAGCAACATTTTTCTGTGTGCATTTAATGTATGACTGGTGGTGGCGGCCGCGTTTTCAAGTTTATATTGGTGAGGAAAATGGATGGTTAGACGGGCCTTGGTTGTCTTTCATAATTGTTCTTATCATTTCTGTTTTTATCACATTGACGCTCATACAATTAAAGCGAAGACGTTTTAATCTTTATTTTATTTATGTGAGTTATTCACTCTATTTTGTAACTATGATTTTCTTTTTGTTTTTCAAAAGTGTTGGTTCATATGGTTATTATATTGGAATCACAACATTAATTGATGAACTTAAAGAAGGAAAAATCGTTGAAGCACTCTTTAATATACTCTATTTTGTCCCGTTAGGAATGTTGCTGACACGACTAAAACGAAGTGTTTTTTTCTTGGTATCATTACTAGGTTTGTTCCTCATAGAAATTAGCCAATATAGTTTGGAGTTAGGTTATTTTGATACAAATGATATATTATTAAATTTTATTGGTTTGTATTTGGGACGTTTTTTATGGTTGCAATTAAATAATGAAATTGAGTTGTATCGTTAATAACTAGATGACGTTAGAAAGCAAATCGAAGTTACTCTATAACAGGGTAATTTCTTTTTTTGTTGACATTATAACTACATAAGCATATACTTATGTATGTGAATAAGAAGAAAAGAAAGAGGTGAACTAATATGACAGTTACAAAAACTGCCATCCCTGAAGCCACACTGTTACTGAAATTGATGGGAGATAAAACACGTCTTACAATGATGCGCTTAATGCAGCGGCACGAATGTTGTGTATGTGAATTCGTTGATATGTTTGAGATGAGTCAACCAGCTATCAGTCAACATTTGCGCAAATTAAAAGACGTTGGTTTAATAAAAGAAGAAAAACGTGGTCAATGGCATTTTTACTCGTTAAACGAGAGTCACAAAGATTACCCTTTTGTAGCAACTATTTTAGAGCAATTGCCGTTAGAAGATGAACGAATAAAAAAATTAGAAGCCCAGGGCTTACGCATTACCTGTGGTTTAGGAGAGTAAGAAATGCAACTAATATTAGCAGTACTTATCTTTATTGTGACGTTGATTTTTGTTATTTGGCAGCCTAAGAACCTTTCAATTGGTTGGTCTGCTTGTATAGGAGCATTGATAGCACTGCTCCTTGGTGTCGTTACTTTAAGTGATATTGTGGAAGTAACAGGCATTGTTTGGAATGCGACCTTAGCATTTATCGGCATTATCATCATTTCTCTTATTTTAGATGATATTGGTTTTTTTGAATGGGCCGCTTTGCACATGGCACGTTTTGCAAAAGGTAATGGGAAAAGATTGTTTATCTATGTAAGTCTACTAGGTGCGATTGTAGCCGCCTTATTTGCAAATGATGGTGCCGCGCTCATTTTAACACCGATTGTTTTAGCAATGGTACGTAATTTGAAATTAAGTGATAAGCTAATTTTCCCGTTTATTATTGCCAGTGGTTTTATCGCCGATACGACATCATTACCACTGATTGTAAGTAACTTAGTTAATATTGTTTCAGCCGATTTTTTTAATATTGGCTTTGTTGAGTATGCATCTCGGATGATTGTACCCAACCTGTTTTCGTTACTAGCAAGTTTAGCTGTTCTGTTGTTATTTTTCCGTAAAAGTATTCCGAAAAATTACAATGTTGAAGACGTGAAAGAACCGCGTTTAGCTCTCAATAATAAGGCGATGTTTAAACTGTCGTGGTATGTTTTATCCGTATTACTCATCGGTTATTTCACAAGTGAGTTAACTGGGATTCCTGTATCAATTATTGTGGGTATCATTGCTAT
>NZ_JAFYUW010000020.1:0-6113 GCF_017549435.1 Brochothrix sp. | reverse complement strand
TCCATGGGATGAGCGCACAAATAATTAAGATAGGGAAAATATAGAACGTAATGACACGGAAAACAGTGCCTCGAATAACGCGTGGTAATATTTTCTCAACATCTTTTGTCTCTGTCACTGCTACGCCAACAAGTTCCGCGCCACCATATGAAAAGACAACAACTAGAAACGCTGATGCCACACCAGTTAAACCAAATGGCATGAAGCCACCATTTCCAGTAAGATTTTCTGCTGGGCTAACTGCTGAACTTGGGACGATACCAAAAATCAAACATGCCCCTAAAATAATAAACAAGATTAATGTTGTTATCTTAATACCGGCAAACCAAAATTCTAATTCACCGTAATTTTTTACCTGCGTTAAGTTAATGGCGATAATAAGCACACCACAGATAAGTGACAATACCCACAACGGCATATCAAACCAATACTGTAAAAAACTACCTGCAGCAACGATTTCAACTGTGGTAACAATCACCCAGTTAACCCAATAAAGCCATCCCGTTACAAAAGCACTGCGTGACCCCATTGCTTTATGAATTAACATTTGCACATTATGCTTGGGATGAGCTAATGCCATTTCAGCTAAAGCTGTCATCACAATCAGCAGTAATAAACCACCTGCAAGATAGGCAAAGACAACAGCTGGTCCAGCTTTTTGTAGTGTTTCTGCACTTCCTTTAAAAATACCCGTTCCTATCATACCCGCCAAAGCGATGAATTGTACATGGCGTCCGCTTAATCCTTGTTTCAGTTCTTTCTGATTTTCTTGAATTGACATGCGATTAATTTCCTCCAATTAAATATCCTCAATAGATTCTTATTAAGTCTAATACACTTTTTATAAAATTACTATTGTTTTTTCTGTGACAAAGGTCTATAATTATATCACTTTTAGATTAAGCGCATGCAAACGCTACCATTGTTTAACTATTTACAGCATACAATTGTTAGTAATTTAAAAGGATTGTCACAAAAAAGGGGAGTTCTTTTTTTAATACCGCTCTCTATGGTATATTATTGTTAGATAAACTTTTTTTGAAAAAATTTGGAGGTCGAAACTATGGAGCCGAAAGCTCTAAAACATAATTTTGAATTGAAACTAGTTAACAAAGATGATGTCACACAATTTAATGAATTATTACGTTACGTTTTTCAAGTAACAAGTGATGATTTACAAACATTTGGCTGGGAAGAAGATGAAATTAAACAAGCAAAATTACCAGTGCTTGAACAAGCCGATGTCATCGGTTGGTTTGATCAACAAAAATTAATATCACAAATCGCTATTTATCCTTTTACAGTCAATATTTTTGGGACAGAATATGCAATGGGTGGTGTTACAGGTGTTGGTACTTATCCAGAATATGCTGGACTTGGTTTAATGAATCAATTGATGGTGAGTGCATTAGAAAAAATGCGTGAAAACCAGCAATATATCTCGTATCTTTATCCCTACTCAATTCCGTTTTACCGTCGCAAAGGTTGGGAAATAATCAGTGATAAAATGACATTTACTGTAAAAGATACACAGCTCCCTAAAACGAAACAAGTATTAGGCATGGTTGAACGTACTGAATGTGATGATCCACTTATCTTTGATATTTATAATCGTTTTGCGTCACAGCAACACGGCAGTATGATTCGTAACCAACTCGCATGGGATGAATATTGGCGCTGGGAATCAGATGAAATGATGGCTGCTGTTTACCGTGATACTGAAGGCACGCCTACTGGTTTTTTATTTTATCGATTAGCCGATGAGGTCTTTTACCTGAAAGAAATGGTCTTTCTGAATGAAGAAGCCCGTATTGGTTTATGGAACTTCATTTCAGCTCATTTCTCAATGGTGACCGAAGTTAAAGGTTCAACTTATACAGATGAGCCACTTGCCTTCTTATTAGATGATAGTGAGATCAAAGAAACAATTTCTCCTTATTATATGGGAAGAATTGTTGATGTTTTACCTTTCCTTGAGAAATTCCCATTCAAAACGTTATCAAAAATAAACGGTGAATGGCTTTTTAAAGTTGAAGATCCTTTAGCTGATTGGAATCGTCATACGTATCGACTCACATTTTGTGATGGCAAAATAACAATCGCGCTTACTGATAAAGAAGCTGATTCCGTTATTAATATTCCCACACTTACAACGATGTTCCTAGGTTATAAACGCCCCACGTATTTGCAAAAAATCGGGCGTTTACAAGCATCACCTGAACACGTTCAATTACTTGAAAGTATTATACCAACAGACGTCCCTTACTACTCTGATTACTTTTAAGTGATAGTTAGCTTGGAGTTCTAGGGATATAAAATAAAAGCAGGGATTTCTTATCCCTTCTCTAAAGATTCGAAAAAACCAAAAAGAAGAGTGGCCTAACCAATTAACTGTTAGGTCACTCTTCTTTTTACTCGTTTTCTTGCAAAATCAACTGGTAAAAATCAACATCGAGCCAGCGATTAAATTTATATCCGACTGCTTTTAAACGTCCTGAAAACTCGAATTCTAATTTCTTATGTAAGTAAATACTTGCTTCATTAGAGCTATCAATCCCTGCAATCATCGTATGATAACCCTGTTGACGAGCTTCTGCAATTAAAGTTGTCATTAATAATGTCGCAATTTTACGCCCTGAAAATTGTGGGTTAACATAAATTGAATGTTCTACGGTATGTATGTAACCGGGATAATCTCTAAATACACCATATGTAGCATAACCTACAACCTGACCTTCTAGTTCAAACACAAATAATGGCCAGTTCGCAGCCAACTTTTCTTTAATCCATTGCTCGCGATTAGCGACTGTCACAGGATCATTAGCATAAATAGCTGTAGTGTTGAGTACAGCATCATTATAAATAGTTTGTATCGCTTCTGCATCTTTCAATTCTACGTGACGAATCATCTGCTTCTCTCCTTAGTTCATCATTTGTGCAAGTGTTTCAACTTCAATTTGGCCTGGTGCACTAGCTTGCTGCAACGATCCAAATGTCAGTGCTGACCCACTAAACGAACCAATAACACGGCTAACTTGTCCCAATTCTCCCATTGACATGGTGATAACTGGTTGTCCTTTTGAGCGCCCTGACAATAATAGGGTTGCTTCTAGCAATCGCAATACATCCATTTTAGTTTGTGGCATTACCGCTAGTTTAGGGATATCACCACCTAATTGTTCTGCTTTTGACAATAACGTCACCATTGCTTCTAACGAAGGTGTTTCTTCAAAATTATGATGAGATACTAATGACACTAAACCGTTTGATTTTGCACTTTGAATTAATGAACCACTCATCTCTTCTTCCCATGCCTGCTCAATATCAATTGCATCAAAAAAGGAGCTATTTATTGCCCAATTTAATAATTCACTGTAAGATTCGGCGGTTACTTGTGCAAGACCACCTTCTCGCATTGTTCGACAAGTGAAAATTACTGGTGTTTCTCCAATCTCAGCTTTAATTAGTTGTGCAATTGCTTCGCATTCTGTTCGCTCTTGCCATTTATCCAAACAATCAACACGCCATTCAATCATATCAATCGCCTGTTTTTTTTGCTTAAACAACATAATTTCTGTTTTAATAGCAGCCTTATTATTACCTATAAAAGAAACACAGCGTTTGGGTGCCCCTTCTCCAATTGTAAGATGACCAATTCTCACTGTTTTAACCATGAATTCACTCACCTCTTTTTCTGAATGTTATCTTGTATTTAGTCTACACTGTCTGTAAAGATTTGAAAACATTTTTCTTTTTATGATTTTAGCTAAAATCATAAATTGTAGTTCCCCCTACTAATTGTTATATTTAAATAGAAATATGACTATGCTTTACATGGAGGGAAATTAATGAAAAAAATGAAGTTAGCTCTACTTGTTTTATTAAGTATTATTGTTTTAGCAGGTTGTGGTAAGTCTGCTAAAGAAGAATTTTTTGATGCTGCTAAAAAAACAGCTACAGAAAGTTCAAGCAATGATTTTTCAATGAAGATAAAAGATATCAAATTAACATCTGATATGAGTGGGGACCCGTCGGTTAATGCCATGGTGACTCAATTGAAAGACATTAAAGTAACTGGTTCTATTCAGCAAGATGTTAAAGAAAAGTTATCTGCCACTGACTTGAAAATTGAGGCACTTGGTCAAAAGCTACCCTTAAGCTTTATTAGCAAAAATGATGATATGTATCTCTCATTAGACATTTTAAAAGGGATTGCAAATATCTCTACTCAGTTTGGTGCTAGTTTACCGTTTGATGAATTAACATTTAAAGAGGTTGAAGGTAAATACATCAACATCTCCGAAAAAAACGAATTGGATATTGATACTAAAAATGCAAAAGCATTTGGTAAGGATTATCAAGTATCAGTAGCAAAATACTTTGACTCGCTCAGTGAAGAGCGCTTCACTAAAAAAGATGATGTTGTTACGTTTTCTATCACCAAAAAAGACATTGTCGAATTAGCTAAAGAATACAATAAAGTTGCGAAATCGAAAAAGACTTATGCTGAGTATGTTATTCCTGATCTTGATAAAGTCATAAAATCATTACCAAAAAACATCACTCTTAAAATAAACAATAACACTAAATCGCAAGCGTCTGATATGACAATGCTTATTGAATTTGATAAAAATGAGCAAGTACCAATTAAGTCTGTAGAATTATTGTATACGCTAAAACCTAATGATAAAAAAGTTGCTATCAAGGTACCTGCTAAGAAAAACATTATGACAATGGATGAAGTATCCGAGCTTTTAGCTGCTACTGAAGAGTCCCAATTGAACGCTTCTTATGACGATGTTAAAATCGATGATGCTGAATTTAATCAGTTGCTAGAAGCAATCACAACAGAAGATTTAAGTGCTTTAACCAAAAATGATATCGATTCACTTTTAGCAAATTATAAAGAAATTCTAACACCTAAACAATATAAAGCGATGGAAAAAGCTTTATTAGAGAATAAATAATAACAAAATGTTGTATCCCCTGAGGTACAACGTTTTTTTTTTTAGAAAAAATTGTTTCTTACTTAAATTTGATTTCTTTTAAAGTGTTTGTTTTTTTGAAGATTACACTACACTTTATGAACTTGTAATAAATAACAAGATTGTTATAGTTATAATATGAACATTTATAACTAAGGAGTGGGGAAATGAAAAAAATAAAGTTAGCGTTACTGATTATCTTGAGTGTTATTATTTTAGCAGGTTGTGGTAAATCTGCTAAAGAAGAATTTTTTGATTATACGAAAAAGAACGTTACAGAGAATTCAAGCAACGATATCTCAATGACCATTAAAGATATTAAACTAACAGCGGATATGAAAGATTCGCCTGAAGCCAACGTGATGGTTACTCAATTAAAGGACATTAAAGTAACCGGCTCGATGCAACACGATGTATCGGAAAAAGCAACAAATACAAAGTTAAATATTGAAGCACTCGGACAAAAAATACCGTTAGAATTTATAAGTAAAAATGACGATATGTATTTCTCTTTAGATATTTTCAGAGGGATTTCAAAAATAGCTTCTCAGTTTAACTCAGAATTACCCTCTGATGAAAAGACTCTTAGCGCTTTTGACGGTAAGTACCTTAAACTTTCTGATGCAGATACTTTAGAAATAGACAGCAAAAGCGCAACAAATCTTACTAAGGAATTTCAAAAAGAGGTATCTAACTATTTCACTTCACTAGACGAAGAACGTTTCACAAAAGAGAATGATGTGGTTACTTTTAAACTAACTAAAAAAGATGTTGTTGTTTTAGCTGAAAAATTCAATACACTTTCTAAATCTAAAAAAGAATACAAAGAATTCGTTATCCCTGATTTCGATGAAATGATTAAAAATCTTCCTAAAGCACTTGATGCTAAATTTAATTTAAATACTAAAACAAATGATCTTGCTGTGGCACTGACTTCTACTTTTGATAAAAAAGATGAAGGTTTTATTGACTCAATTGAGGTTTTATATAACTATAAACCCAATGATAAACAGGTAGCCATTAAACTACCTGCGAAAAAAGAAATCGTTAATGTTAAGGAAATCGAGGCTATTTTAGCGCCTTATCTAAGTGATGAGCTTGATGAAGAACTTGATGAAGAACTTGATG
>NZ_JAFYUW010000150.1:0-2611 GCF_017549435.1 Brochothrix sp. | reverse complement strand
TGTTGCTTGTTCAGATTCAACAGGTTATATCTATGATGCAGAAGGTATTGATGTGAGCGTCTTACAAGATTGTAAAGAAGTTAAACGTGCGCGTTTAACAGAGTATGTTGCTCAACGCCCGCAAGCTGTCTATTCTGAAGGATCAGTTTGGGATATCGATATCGACTATACTGTTGCATTACCATCTGCAACTCAGAATGAAATCGATTTAACACTTGCTAAAAAATTAGTGTCCCATGGCGTTAAAGCGGTAGCAGAAGGCGCGAACATGCCAACATCATTAGATGGTGTTGCTTATTTCCAAGAAAATGGTGTGTTATTTGCACCAGCTAAAGCTGCAAACGCAGGTGGTGTTGCAACTTCAGCGTTAGAAATGTCACAAAACAGCCAACGTCTTTCTTGGACATTTGAAGAGGTTGATGAAAAATTAAAAGAAATTATGCAAGATATCTACAAAACAATTAGTGATACTGCAAAAGAATATGGCAAAGAAGATGACTTGGTAACAGGTGCAAACATTGCTGGGTTCAAAAAAGTTGCAGATGCGATGGTTTCACAAGGTATTGTTTAAAATACCTATCATTAAATAAAAAAACCTTGTTACGTATTAGAAATGAAAATTCTCTAATGCCTGTGACAAGGTATTTTTTTCATTGCATTTTATGGTGGAATAAGGCATAATTATTTTGGTTACTAGTGATTAAATACTTATTTGTTGCTGTTTTTTAAAATCAAGTGAAATTTATCGCTAATTAAACTGAAATATAATTTTAAAAGCCATTCAAAAAAAACTAATTAATTCCAAAAAAAGATTCTCGCATCACTTTTTGGAAATTAAAAAAAATTAAATAAATATTTTTCTACGTGATTTAAAATTATTTGTCAAAATAGGATACTTTATTATGCTTTTCTTTTTTAGGAGCATAGTAAAATATCCTATTTTTTTTGTGTTAAAACAGTATCTATGTTGAGAGAAAAATACAAAAAATTACTGGTAAGATTAATTTAGCTAGTAAGTCCAATCAATAATAAAGATACGTAATGATAACTTGGCAGACAGAAAGTATTATTCAGATTACTTACTTAGTTGACTACTAAAAAAATTAAGGGAGATGTTTTTATGATTAAAACAAAACAATTTGGCAAAGTTTTGGCAATCAGTGCAATTTTAAATGCAAGTGTTATCGGAGGTACTACAGCAGTCTATGCAGCAGAGGGAAATGATGGTGCTGAATATTCATCAGATGCGGCGGTTAAATTCATTCCAAATACAGACCCAACAAAACCAATTGATCCAGAAGGTCCAGGAGTTGGCCCGGTTATTCCGATTGATCCACTAAACCCAGGTGGTCCAAATCCTGGTACAGATGGTCCTTTAAGTATTGATTTTGCATCAAGTTTACAATTTGGTACTCAAAAAATTGTTTCAACAGATGTAACGTACTACGCATATTCACAACAAGTTGTGAATCAAGCAGGTGAGACAATAAACAAACCAAACTATGTTCAAGTTTCTGATAACCGTGGTTCGGCTGCTGGTTGGAACTTAACAGTAAAACAAGAGGGTGAGTTTACAACAACAGAAGATGTTAAAAATAAAGACCTTAAGGGCTCAATGATTACGTTAGACGGTACAACTGCTTATACAGAAGGCACCGGATCAGAAGAACCGACTGTTTATAAAGGGTTAGATTTAATTCCTGGTGAGTCAGTGCAAGTTATGAGTGCTGCTAAAAACCAAGGTGAAGGGACCTGGGTTGCTCGTTTTGGTTCAAGTGAAACCGACTTGAAAGATGATGAAAAATCACTTGTTGAAGTGGGTGACGAGATGGTTGAACAAACAATTAACAAAAACCATAAAGTCAGTTTATTGGTCCCAGGTAAAATTGCTAAATCCGCAGCAAGTTATAAAACTAACCTAATTTGGACATTATCAGAAGTTGCAGGCAACGATGAAGAATAAGTAATATATGATGAAGATGGAGGCTTTTTATGAGTTTGAGAAAAAATATTTTAGTAATGACAACGCTAGTAATGATGGTACTGCAACTGATTTTAATACTACCAGTGAGTGCATCCGAATTTAATTTTGCCGTAGTCCCACAAAAACCAGGAAATCAAATTGATCTTAAAAAAGGCTATTTTGATTTGAAGATGACACCCGGTCAAGAGCAGCAACTTAGCGTTGCATTGACAAATTCAACGAATAAAGCCGTCAGTATTCATCCTAAAATAGCAATGACTACCACAAATGATAGTGGGGTTGTTGATTACAGTCCGTCAAAAAAGAAGGCTGATGAAACACTAAAATATAACATCGAAGATATTGTGACAACTGAGAAAAAAGTTATTATTGAAGCGGATTCTACTTATGTATTAAAGCTAATGGTTAAAATGCCAAAAGAGAGTTTTAAAGGTAGTATTACCGGCGGTTTATCGTTGCAAGAAGATGAGCCTGAAAAGAAAGTGGACACACAAACGAGCGGAATGGCAATCGATAATCGTTATGCCTACGTCGTCGGCTTATCATTACGTGAAGATTTAAAGCCAGTAAAACCAGAATTGAAGTTAAATAAAGTGGGACCTGCTCAAAGAAATTTTCGGAATGTGA
>NZ_JAFYUW010000149.1:0-15051 GCF_017549435.1 Brochothrix sp. | reverse complement strand
TCTATATCGAAAACAGCTTTGAACATCGTCAAGTTACCGAAGCGTAAATTAAATTTACAGTGTATGCTAATCTTGAGTCCAAAAGGATTCAGGGTTTTTATTTTGGTTTGATATTCAAACGAAACATAAAACGAACACCTTTACGCTCACCAGCCTACTCTTTATCCAAATTAATTAAAAATTATTCACACAGCTATCTTTTGATAGTTGTTTTTTTTGAAATAAAAAAGCCACCCGTTTAAAGGATGGCTTCTAAGAAGTAAAATCTAGCTAAGTTTTTATTCAGAAATTATTTTTCGTTATCGATTGGAATAAATGAATCATCCAATATTTTACGTAAAACACCAGCTGAGTTTTCCATTGCTTTTTGTTCTTCTTCATTCAATGGTACTTCAGCAATTTTAACGACACCGTTAGCACCTAATACAGCTGGTGTTCCAACATATACATCGTTTAATCCGTAATTTGAACCATCCATATAAACGCTTAAAGGTAAAACTGCGTTTTCGTTGTTTAAGATAACGCGAGTTATACGTGCTAATGCACTAGCAACACCATATGCTGTTGCGCCTTTACGTTCAATAATATAGTAAGCTGCGTCACGAACTTTAGCTAAAACTGCTTCTTTTTTCTCAGCATCTAATGGGCCAGTCCAGCTTTCAATTGGCAAGTTACCAATACGAATATTTGACCAAGCGATAAATTCTGAATCACCGTGTTCGCCTAAAACATAACCATGAACACTACCTGCTTCAACGTCAATTAATTCAGCGACTGTTTGGCGTAAACGAGCTGTATCTAATGAAGTTCCTGATCCGATAACACGTTCTGGTGGGAAACCTGTCCATTTCATTGTTGCATATGACAAGATGTCCACTGGGTTTGCTGCAATAAGGAAGATTCCATTAAAATCAGTTTTCATAATTTCACCTAAAATTGATTTTAGAATACGTAGGTTACGTGATACAAGTTCCAAACGAGTTTCGCCTGGTTTTTGAGCTGTACCAGCTGTAATACAGATAACATCTGCATCGCCACAGTCAGAATAGTCTGCTGAATAAACTTTCATTGGTGATAAGAATGGTAAAGCATGTTTCAAATCTAATGCGTCACCTTCTGTACGACGTTTATCTACATCAATAATACCTAGTTCATTTCCGATGCCTTGGTTTACTAATGAGAACGCATAGGCAGAACCTACTGCTCCGTCTCCTACTAAGATTACTTTTTTGTTGTTTGGAATAATTGCTGTCATTTTAAATTCCCCCTGAGTTGTTTTTGTAATTTACACCCTTATTATATGATTAAGCCTTAAACTATTACAATAGATAATAACACGATTAATGATATAAATACTTTAATATGAACAACATGTGACAGCCCGTGAACGTTGCTACATCAATATTCGTATTCAACTATCATTTGTGACGGGTTTCGCTTTTTTGTCACATTTTCCTGTCACATGCTACAAAAGCAATGGAAGCGTTTCCGCATCTTCGTAGTCACACATTAAAGTGAAATTCAAAAAAAACAGTACGTACTTTTAGCTAAAAACGGTTATACTATAGATGCAAAGGCAAAAGGCTTTAGACAGCTGTTTGCAAATAACTATATATAAAGAGGAGTCGGTTTTTTATGAATGAATGGGCGCAGATTTATAATCCATTAGGTAACATTGCATTATCAGGTATTGTTGCAGCACTACCAATTATCACTTTCCTACTATGTTTAACTGTTTTCAAATTACAAGGTTACATTTCAGGTCTTATTAGTATCATCGTAGCTGCAGTTATTGCAGTCTCTGTTTATGGCTTTCCAGTTCAAAAAGTTTTCGGTGCTACAACATTAGGTGTTTTATCAGCTATATGGCCTGTAGCAAGTATCATTGTTACTGCTATCTTCCTATATAAACTTACTGTTAAAACAGGATACTTCGAAATCATTAAAAGTTCTATCACATCAGTAACAGCCGATCAACGGATTCAAGTCATCATCGTAGCCTTTTCATTCGGTGCTTTCTTAGAAGGTGCTGCTGGCTTTGGTGCACCTGTTGCAATTACAGCTGCTATCCTTGTAGGACTTGGCTTCAAACCGCTTTATGCTGCTGGGCTTTGTCTCCTCGCTAATATCGCTGGTGGTGCTTACGGCGCTATGGGTATTCCCGTACTTTCGCCAGCGCTATTAACAAACTTAGACCCACTTTCAGTATCAGCTTACACATCTGTATTAATGCCAATCATTTCATTTATTATCGTTTTCATCCTCATCTTCACAATTGATGGTATTAAAGGTATTCGTCAAACAATGCCTGCAATTCTTGTCAGTGGTGGTGTGTTCGCAGTTGTTCAATTCGCTATTCTTAATACAATTGGACCTGCACTCGTTGATATTTTCTCTGCACTTGCAAGTTTAATTGCTCTAATCGTACTCTTACGTTTCTGGCAACCAAAAGAAATTTATCGTATTAATAAAGATGAAAAAGTTGAAGCAGAAGAAGATAAAGTTAAATACTCATTTAAACAAATTTCATTTGCTTGGTTACCATTCCTTTTACTAACAATTTTTGTTACTATTTTAAACCTCGGTTTTGTTAAAGCATTATTTGCACCAGATGGCCCTTTAAACAAATTGATTTTCAACATTCAAATTCCAGGGCTACATAATTCAGTCGTACAATCTGCTCCTGTTGTTGAAACACAAACAACAATGGCCGCAATATTCAAGCTTGATTTATTCACAAACACAACGACTGCCATTGCTTTAGCAGCGTTAATCACAATGATTATCTTTAAAGTAAGCTTCAAAACATATAAAGACACAGCGTTAGAAACAATTAAAGAATTATGGCGTCCAATCTTAACTATCTGTAGTGTGTTAGCACTCTCATTCATCTGTACATACTCAGGTATTTCAGCTACAATGGGGATCGCACTTGCAAGTACAGGAAACCTTTTCCCTCTCTTCTCTCCAGTATTAGGTTGGTTAGGCGTATTCTTAACAGGATCAGTTGTAAACAGTGGTTCTCTCTTTGCACCTTTACAAGCCGTTACAGCAACACAAATCGGTATTGACCCTGCATTCCTAGTAGCAATCAATGTACTCGGTGGCGACATGGCTAAGATGATTTCACCACAATCAATCGCAGTTGCAACAGCCGCAGTAGGTTTAGTAGGACGTGAAAGCGAACTATTCAAATTTACAATTAAATTCAGTGTCATCTTCTTGGTAGCAGTTGGCTTGTTCAGCTTAGTATTCTCAATGCTGTTTCTATAAAAGATTGAAAGAATAACAAGCTCATTCTAATTTATCCAAATTGAAATGCTAAAAAAATCACTCATTAGACTAAGGAAATTAAATTGTTATAGACTGCTCCATGTCTATACTCCAATTTGATTTTCAGGTCTAGTGAGTTTTTTATGTGTTTATGAAATTTTGATAAAGTAAGCTTGGAATTCTGGAGACAGAAAATGAAAGCAACATTAACCTCGTAAAAACACTGATAAATTGGAATCTATAAACCATCCACTACTTTTTGACTAAGGAATTTAAGTTGGATAGATTGATTACTGAAAGAAAAGCAAGCTCGTTCTACTTTATCTCAATTGGAATACAATAAAAAATACGGCGTGTTAGACTAGAAATTTCAATCGTTATAGACTGATCCCTGTCTATTTCTGATTTAAATTTCAGGTCTCGCCGTATTTTTTTTCGTAATGAAATTTTTGTTGAATTGTCTTGAAGTACTAGAGAACAGTATAAGTAGCTTCAAGACAATTACTTTACGAGAAGAGTATGGGTGTTGACCTTGTTGCGAAGAAATGAGCTTACAAAGATATTATGGGACGAAGCCTTCGAAGAATGTGAGTACCATCCCAAACTTTAATTCCTGGTCATTCCATTTTTCATGTTTCTATAAATTTAATAAATAATAAAAACGCCTAGACTTTTGTCAGGGCGTTTTTTTAGTTATTGATAATATAAATTTGCATTTTTAGCTTATTATAGCTCTAAAAACATCGAATCCTCATCATAATATTTAACACCATCGAACATTGCATTAGGTTCGGTGCCGTATGTCTCAAAACCAAATGTTTCATAAAAAGCTTTAGCTCGCTCATTCTCAGAGACGACAATTAATGTGAGCATCTTAAGGCCTTCCAAAGTACGGGCATGTGCGATAGTATATTCAATCACTGCTTTCGCAATTCCAGTTCCTCGATAGGCTTTTTCACAATATATACCTGCTAGACTACCTTTATGTTGCTCTTTTTCTTCATCTGCTCTAATAAATGATGCTGTACATACGAGCTGATTCTCTTCGAAACCACCAACAACAAATTGTTCTTCAGAAGGCACTAAACGTTGTTCAAATTCTTTTAACGGTAAGTCACATTCCAACTCATAGGTTGAACCGAAGGCGCTTGCATCTGTTTGAAGACCTTTAAGCCGTAGTTTTCTAAACTCTTCTGCATCTTTTTCTGTTAAAATCCTCATTTCCATACGCTTTTCCTCCTTGAAAAGATCATTCAGTTTATATCTTAAAATAGTATAGGTAGCTGCGGAAAAATATTGCTCCTATTAACATACCTCACGTTTTTTTAGTAACGCTTACTTATTATTTTAACAAAAAATGATTATAAATGTTGATTGTGTGCATCTCGACAGTAATAATATCCTCAAATACTAAAACGTTCACACAATAAAACAGTTATCTAAAGGTAGGTTGGCTATCGAAAGTTTAGACGCGACTGATTGTACCCAACTCAAAAAATCTAACCGAAAAGAATATACTATTATCCCTAATAGCAAAGGTATCAAAATAATAACATCTCAGTAAAGATTTAATTAATTTGATATATGTCTCTATAATTTAGTGAGTGAGTAAGCAATTATTAGTAGCTATTTCCATCAAAAAATATCAAAGCAATGCACAAATAAAAGAAGTAAAGTGAGCTCATTTAGAAGGACGTTATTTGAAAAAAAAGCCACAAAAAAATTGTGGCTGCTTTAATGACAATTTAAAATTCATTAATCAATTAAGCTGATTGCTTCTTTAAATTCAAATTCACCCTCCGAATAATCAAATTTAAGAATACAACAGTTTGTAAATTTAATGTTTTTTATCCGCTCTTGTGATACCCATTTTTGGATAAAGCGGTACATCGCTCCCCCATGACTCACACATAAAATAGTATTGTGATTTTCATTTTCCATCACTTCAATTAAAGTACTATTCATTCTCTTTTGAACTTGCTCACTAGATTCTCCACCATAATCTACAAAAAAATCACCATAGGAAGTCTCACCCTCCTTAATTTTCGGATTTAATTGTTCACTTTCTCCTTCAAATAGGCCAAAATTCCATTCCTTAATACCTTTTAAATGAGCTACATTTTTATAGCTACACACTATTTCGGCTGTATCGACAGCTCTTTCTTGTGTTGACGAATAAGCAAAATCAAAGTTTATCTCATGATTAATAAAATAGTCCCTAACAATTTCAGCTTGCTTAATTCCTTCATCTGTTAACGGTGAATCACAAGCTCCTTGTATCTTACCTCTTAAATTAAAAAGTGTTTGACCATGTCTCATCAAATACAATGTTTTCATATTTTTACCTTCCTTTCTTATCCACCCTCTTTATTTTGTATATTAATTATAGTACATTATACTATTTTAAACCATGAGCTTGAGTTTTGAATCGTTGGCTATTATTTGCGGCAATTTCACTTCTTCTAGGTGACTTTTTTTATTGTTAATTTAAGTTTTTACCGACTCACTATTCGCTGCTTTTTCGACCGTTATAAATACTGGCCAACTTACTGGTAACACGTTATTTATAGCCTGATTTTTTTGCGATTTTTGTCATTTCAAATCTCATCAAACAGCAAATTTCACCTGATTCCTAAAAAAATCAGAGCTACAATGTAGCCCTGATTTTCTGTTCTTTATCATTAATCAAACTGTATCATTACCTGCCATTTCGGATGACCTTTTGCTACTAATTCTAGCGTTTTATTAATATCTTCCAAATTGAATTTTGTCGGATTAATCGCTTGAGCAGTCTTATTTTTACGATATATCAGATATTTATTTTAATTGTTTTATTTCTGATTGAACAAAAAATGAAATGATATTCAATGTTTTCAGCTTTACTTTATGATACTTACTTTTGTAGCCAATCTGCAGGGTATGTCACGTAAACAAAACGCGCGTCACCTTGAACAGAGAATTTAATAGCACTACCTTTAGGAACAAGTATGATTTCACCTGGTCCTGCTGAGATAGTTCGTCCTTCAACGATCACATCTAAACGACCTTCAATGATGTAATCAATCTCATCATATTCTAGTTTCCAGTCAAACGTTGTATCTTTCATCACCATGAGACCACAGCCTAAACGTGGGCTTTCATCTAACGATACTAAATCTTTACAATAGACAACATCATTGGGGTTACCAGTATCTAAACGATCATCTTCTGATACATCTAATTGGGGTAGTTTTATCGAGATTACACCACTGGGGTCAACGACGCGATTTGATTGAGTGATACCATTTTCCATTAAAAGGTTACGCACAATCGCTTCAATTGCTGAACGGTCAATATTTGTCATTTTAAACACTCCTCTTATTACATAATTGTTGTTATTATATACAGTTTGTCGTGTATTATTTTTTAGCTTGTTTGTTATTTTTTAACATGCGGTTTGCCATAAACATTGCGACAAAGACTGCACATACACCGGCAATAATCTTACCTACCATCATTGGGAAAATCATCTCAGGTGCAACACCCGCTGTAAATCCAAGGTGATCGCCTAAAACAAATGATGCGGATACTGCAAAAGCAACGTTGATAATTTTACCGCGGTTATCCATATCTTTCATCATTTGAAACATCGGAATGCTATTTGCTAATGTCGCTACCATACCCGCTGCAGCAATATCATTGATGCCTAGTAGTTTACCTAATTTCATCAATGGTTTTCTGAATACTTTTGTTAACACGTATACAAAACAGAAAGCTCCGGCAAGTGTTAAAGCAATACCGCCGACAACTTCAATCCCTTCAGTAACAGGTGTTAACCCTTCAATAATTGTAATATTAAGCAATTGCTCTGTCGCACCGAGTGCTAAACCAAGAATCGCAACAATCACAACACCTTTTCCAAAGACAGTAAAGCCTCTAATCATCGCATCTGGTTTAAACCATAGTCCTGCCATAATAATGGCTGCTACAAGAACGATAGGTACTAAGTTATGCAAAATCATCGCAATTGGGAAACCGGCTACTAACCCACCTGCCAATAAACCGATTGGAATAGTAATCAAACCTGAAAGAACACCTGTTGCCAAGTATTGATTATCATTTTTGTTGATAATTCCTAACGCTACTGGAATAGTAAATACAAGCGTCGGTCCCATCATTGCTCCTAAGATAGTCCCTGCAAATAAACCAGCTTCAGGCGTATTCGCCATTTCCACAGCTAATTGATACCCACCCATATCGTTTGCTAACAAGGTTGTTGCAAACATAGCTGGATCAGCACCTAAAAAGCTATAAATGGGTACAACAATTGGGCTTAATAATTTAGCCAAAAGAGGTGCAATTGTTATAATACCGACCATTGAAAGTGTTAAAGCGCCCATCGCCATAATACCCTCTTCAAAGCGTTCGCCTAAACCGAATTTATTGCCAAAACATTTATCAAGTGCTCCTAATATCATAAAGAACACCATGATGTACATAATAATTTCATTAATACTCATCATTTTCCTCCTAATTCGTTATTCAATTCAACTGGATACCAGTTAATTGCCACGATCAACGGAATCAATAATCCCAACAATCATCGCATCTAACGGTACATCTGGATGTGATGCAGCCACACGTGCGGCACTGCCTTCAGTGACAAGAACAAGGTCTCCTAAACCGGCTCCAACAATATCACCCGCGACAAGTGATCGCTGAGTGTGTGTGGTTTCATCGGTACATACAGTCACAATTAAAAAGGTAATACCATTCAATTTTTCATCTTTACGTGTGGACCATAAACTACCGGTTACTTTACCGATTAACATGAGCTATCGTCCCTTTCTTAGTCTGTTACAACCGTCATATCATGTTGACGTATATAATCGGTTGCCAATGCAGTGAGAATTGTATTTTTAGGCAGATGAATGGTTGTTGTCCCTGCAGATAACAGTTCTTTTACATCCACTTCTGCTAAAACTTTTTTTGCTTGAGGTTGTATAGGTGTCTTTTTAGACAGGTGCACTGGAAATTTCGCAGCCTCTATATCTGCAACTGACATAAAAACAACACCATAACGCTCAAGTGTGGCACGTACTTCTTGCATTTTTTGATACAATGCGTAGCGTGTTGCTTTACGTGTATCTGACCAGTTTATCTCATCCAGGATGATCAGTGGTTTCCCAGCAAGTAACTGTTCTAGATAAAGCGTTTCATCTTCTTGGGGCATTAACGCTGCTAAACGCGCCATAGTAGGAAACGTTAACTCCCCGCAAAAAATTATATCCACTGTTGTTGGGTCCCAACATGTTGTAAGTTGATACTTTTTAGACAGCTGCTCTTTTATATCAGCCTTACACTGCATATTCATTATTAAAAGCGTTGGTTTTGTAGATTGTAAGCGACAGAGCAATTCGTCAGTTACTTTTTTTACTAGCTGCTCAAATGCTTGAGCATCCATTACTTTTCACTCTTCTTAATAAATTCACCACGAATACCTTTTTTGAAACCAACAACATTGGCTTCATCATAATCAATGTGCATCGATGTGGCATAATCAGCACTGACACGAATAACAACATCATCAAAAATCAAAGCACGCGCTCCCTCAATTTTCACTTGGACAATTTCACCTTTGCTGACGTTAAAACGACGCGCATCTTCTTCTGTAATATGAATATGACGTTTCGCTACGATTACACCTGTTTTTAAAATAACACTTTGAGTGCCGTTGATTAACACAATCCCTGGTGTCCCTTCGATGTCTCCACTTTCACGTACAGGCACTCGCAAACCAAGCGATGTCGCATCTGTTGCAGATACTTCTACTTGTGCTGCCGGACGTTCAGGTCCTAAAATAACAACATTTTGGAACGAATTTTTGCCACTCGCAATTGTGATACGTTCCTTACACGCATATTGGCCAGGTTGTGATAAATCTTTAGCTTTTGTTAATTGGTAACCTTCACCAAATAAAGCATCGATTGTAGGGCGATCAAGGTGGATATGACGGCCTGAGGCTTCCACTTCGACTGTATTGACTTCTGGTTTAATCCGTTTGACTATCTCATCAACTAATTGATCGATGTTATTCATCTAAAACCGTCCTATAATTTAAAAATAGAAAGGGTCTGGATTCAGATAACCCTCCAAGCCCTTTCTATTTTAATACTCCTAATGGTTACACTTATTTTGGTAAGATAGCATCAACATCTGTATGTGGACGTGGGATAACGTGTACTGATAATAATTCGCCTACGCGTTCACATGCTGCAGCACCTGCATCTGTTGCCGCTTTAACTGCACCAACATCACCGCGAACCATCACTGTTACTAAACCACCACCGACTTGTTCTTTACCGATTAATTGAACGTTAGCTGCTTTCACCATAGCGTCTGCTGCTTCGATTGCGCCTACTAAACCTTTTGTTTCTACCATTCCTAATGCGTTATTCATAATAAATTCCTCCTAGTATAATTGTTTTTTTATTTATTATAATAATAGCTTTGCCACAACAGTTTTTTTGCTGCTGTCTCAAGTTATTAGTGTAATCGTTCCAATACTTTTTCAATCAGAGTGTTGATTAATTGTTCTTGTGACGTTGCGTCTGTTGAAACGGGTTCACCACGTAAATCTTCTAACTCACGTTTACCATAAGCCACACGGCGAATATTAAAGAGATTCGCAGGTCCAATATTATCAGAAGTTGAACTGCCACCGACTGCGCCACAACCAAGTGTTAAAGCAGGCATTAAGTTGGTTGTTGCACCAATCCCACCTAAAGCACCGGGTGTGTTAACTAACAAACGCGACACGGGTTTATGCAAAGCAAACTCACGAATGACATTCTTATCTTCCGAATGAATAATCATTGTGTGACCTGCCCCTTCTTGATGCAAAATTTCCATACTTAACGCACAAGCTGCTTCCCAAGTTGCCGTTGTGTAAAAGGCTAAAATTGGTGCTAACTTTTCTCGTGAGTAGGGTGCTTTGGGGCCAACATTTGTTTCTTCAGCGATTAAAACACGGGCCGATTGTGGCACTGTTAAGCCTGCTAAATCAGCAATGCGTTGCACCGATTTACCAACAATCAATGGGTTCATTGTGCCATTCGCACGCATGATGAATTTTTCTAATTGCTTCGCTTCAGCAACAGATAAGAAATGCGCTCCCTGTTTTTTTAGTTCGGCAATAACAGCTGCTTTACTGACTTCCTCCACAATAATTGATTGTTCAGAAGCACAAATAGTGCCGTTATCAAATGTTTTTGAATCTAAAATATGTTTAACGGCTTGTGGAATATTCGCAGTACGCTCAATAAACGCAGGACCGTTACCTGGTCCAACACCAATTGCTGGTGTTCCTGATGAATATGCCGCTTTAACCATTGCTGATCCACCCGTTGCTAAAATAACAGCTGTATCCGTGTGTTTCATTAATTCAGCTGTCCCCTGCATGGTTGCTTTTGTCATACAGCTGACTAATCCGGCAGGACCGCCTGCTGTAGCAATTGCGGCATTAATAATGTTTATCGTCTCTAAAATGCTTTTTAACGCATTTGGATGCGGCGAAAACACAATACCATTACCTGCTTTAACAGAAATCAGTGTTTTGTACATCACTGTTGAAGTAGGATTTGTTGAAGGAATCAAGCCTGCCACTACACCCAGTGGGACAGCAACTTCCATAATACCTTCTTCGGTGTTTTCACTTAAAATACCAATCGTTTTCATGTGTTTGATTTTCTCAAATACAATTTTAGAACCAAAAGTATTTTTAACCACTTTATCCTGCCAAATACCAAAACCAGTTTCTTCATGAGCCATCTTCGCTAATTTTTCACGGTTTTCATAACACGCATTGGCAATTGCATGGCAAATATCGTTAATTTTTTCTTGTGGGAATGTAGCTAATTGCTGTTGTGCTTTTTTAGAAGCAGCTAATAGATCGCGTACTTCTTGAATTGATGCAAGATCTTTATCTAATATCATTCGTTGTCACCACTTTCTGAATGGTCTAATAAGGCTTTTACTAGCTTCGCTTTATTAGCAAATTTAATATCACCTTTTTTAATCGCCTTCACTTGTTTTTCTAACGCTAATTTTCGCAATTGATCGACCTTCATTTTTTCCAATTGTTGTAATTTAGTCATTGAAGAAGCTGTTGTTTTCTTTTCAGGCACTGTTTCAACCGTTTGTTTCACTTGTTTTTTTTCAATCAGTAAGGCCTGTGTGTCAGCATCCATGCGAGCAATCACATGACTGGATAATAAACAACCCAGTGACTCTGCAACAACACGTCCACTTTCCACTCCAGCGGTAACCGCACCAACATCCCCCATGACTTGGATGGTAGTTAAGCCGCCACTGATTTTTTCGGCATTGACCAATTCAACATCTGCTGCTTTTAATGTGGCATCCGCCGTTGCAATTGCACCGAGATAGCCATACACTTCAATTAAGCCTAGCGCTCTATTTTCCATAAAAATCCCCTACCTTTTAATAATTTAATGGATTTTCAGCCACTTCAATCACTGCACGTTCAAACGCATCACATGCTGCTGAACAAGCAGATTGTGAACCTGTTAATAGTGCGCCACCAAAGTTTGTTTCTGAAGGCGGTCCATAAAATGCAGCCAAACTAACATCTGCTGCTTTTAATGCAAAATCTAAGGCATAAAGGGCTTCCATCGGTGGTGCAATTAAATAAGCAATCGCTTCACCCTCAGTAATGTTAGCTTCTTTCGCTAAATGACTTCCTGTACGGGCAATACAATAGGCTAAGTAAGGCACAGAATCATCGTCATTTGCGCTAATAAAAGAAGGACCATTTTCAATTGTTGCCAGCACAACGTCCAACCCACTTTTCACTTCAGCTGGACTTGGACCAGCAATAATTCCAATCACTTCACCCGCTAATTTTGTTTGAGCATTCCCAGCACCGCCATAAAAACTACGCGCATAAACGACATCTACAGGTACTGCTTTTGTTGCTTCATCTAATGCAATGTAAGTGACATCATCACAATCAGCAGTAATAATTCCTAAACTCCGTTGTGCCGGGTTAAGATTCAATTGTTTTGCCATTGCTTCATCAACGTTTGAAATGATTTTCGCACTCAATACTGTCGTTCCTAATCGATCTGCTTTCATCTACTTTTCCTCCGCTCTTTAGCTTTCTTTTAAGTCGATTCCTGATTTTTGTTTATCGAGCATTTCTTTGATTAATTCAGCAACAAATGCACCGGCTTCAACAGGTGGTGTTCCACCTTTATGAATGTTTGAAATAACGGTACGACGTGCTTCTGGCATTCCCACAGTTGGACGGTAAGCGATATAAGCACTCATTGATTCTGCTGTGACTAACCCAGGACGTTCACCAATTAGTAAACAGACAACGCCGGCATCTGTTAATTCGCCAATTTGATCCATTGCAGGTACACGACAATGTTTAACAAAAATGACTTCATTAAATTCAAGGTTAAACATTTTTAAGCCTTGTTTAATAGAAGGTAAAATTTCACGAATGTTAGCTCCAATTGCAGCTGAACTTAACCCATCCCCTACAACGACTTGGATTTTAGCCCCTTTCGTCGTATGACTCGTGATTTTTTGAGCCATTTCTTCAGAGAAAACGCGGCCCAGATCGGGGCGTGTCACATACTCATCTTTATCACGACACAGTGTTTCGGTTGAAACAAATTGCATCTCTTCTACAAGCGCTTCATCTACATATGAGAACACGGCATCTTGAGCAGCGGCATGATCGGCACGGAAACGTAACACCGATTGTGTTTTATAACGTGTACCTGCACGACCTAAACCTAAACGTGCGGGTGTAAATTGTTTCATTTTCATATAACCCGCTTTATCATGCGGATTCTCTACCATAAATTGTTCTTTAATGACTACTTCTGTAATATCAGGAATCATCCCATCTTCCACAACGGAAACAGCATTATTTGGTGTTTCGCTTTTTGGATTTTCTGGTGTTTTTTCCGTTTTCGCTCCTGTCATTTCAGTTAAGATATCTTCAATCATTACTTTTAAGTCTTTTTCGTTCAAAATACTCACCCTTTCGTTATTATTTGAGGAAGATTGATGCATCACCGGCACGGCTTGTTAATTTACCATTTTCACTCAAGCCCATTTTTTCCATCCATTGATCAAATTCACTGATTGGTTTTAAGCCAAAGGTATCGCGTAATGTTGCCGTTTCATGATAGCCTGTTGTTTGATAGTTCAACATGACATCATCCCCATGTGGAATACCCATAATGTAGGTACAGCCTGCAGCTGTTAATAAAACAGACAAGTTTTCGATGTCATTTTGGTCCGTTTTCATATGATTGGTGTAACACACATCAACACCCATCGAAATACCTGTTAATTTACCCATAAAATGATCTTCAAGTCCGGCACGAATCACTTGTTTTGAGTCATATAAATACTCGGGTCCGATGAAGCCAACCACTGTATTAACTAAAAACGGATCGTATTTTTTAGCGAAGCCATAACAACGTGCTTCCATTGTTAATTGATCACAACCATAATGGGCATCTGATGATAACTCAGAACCTTGACCTGTTTCAAAGTACATCACGTTTGGTCCAGCAGCCATTCCAGTTTCTAATGCCATTTGGTTCGCATCGCTAATCGTTCCCCCATCAAAACCAAACGCTGTATTCCCTTTTTCAGAGCCAGCAATTGATTGGAATACTAAACCAGTAGGTGCGCCTTGTTTCATTGCTTCCATTTGTGTTTTAACATGAGCAAGCACACACGTTTGTGTTGGAATATCCCATTCAGAACGGAATTCTTCAAAACGATGTAACACACGTTTCACACTTTCAGTTGAATCATCTACAGGATTTAAACCGATTACTGCATCACCAATCCCATAAGATAAACCTTCCATTAACGATGCCATAATACCATCTGGATCATCTGTTGGATGATTGGGTTGTAAACGTGCTGAGAAAGTTCCTGCACGACCAATTGTAGTATTGGCCGTTTTTTCGATATGAATTTTTTTAGCTGCAACAACTAAATCGAGATTCGACATTAATTTTGTGACTGCCGCAATCATTTCTGCAGTTAAACCACGTGAAATATGTTTAATGTTAAAGTCTGTTGTGTTTGTATCAAGCAACCATTCGCGGAATTCTTCAACCGTCCAATTTTTAATACTTTCATAAATACGGAGATTGACTTGGTCAACAATAATACGTGTCACTTCATCTTTTTCATACGGTACTGCAGGGTTATTAAATAAATCCTTTAATTGCAACTGTGCCAGCACAACTTTTGCTGCTACACGTTCTTCTGCTGAGTTTGCCGCGACACCAGCTAAGCGGTCACCCGATTTTTCTTCATTGGCTTTCGCCATTACTTCCATTACTGATTGAAAAGCATACACTTTTCCAAATAAACTTGTTTTTAAAATCATTTTATTTCCTCCTTTAATTTTGTTGCTTGAAGTCACTTATTAATTGCCTCATTTTCCTAAGTGATGCATGTGCTTCTCTTCAGTCTGCCTTAATTGAAGACGAGTGTTTTAACGATAACAGGTAACACTTTTCCTTCTGCTACCGGTAAACCAATGTCAATATAGTCGCCATTTTCTACCTTGACACTGTCAAGACAAACAAAGGGATACGCTTGTGGTAATTCAGCAAACAATGCTTGACCTAATGCTTTTGCCATATCTTGAGCAACAACAATCACAACCGGATAGTTCTTCTCAATAAGAGGTTGTAAACCTGTGACAATTGCCTTCGCTAGGGATTGGATACG
>NZ_JAFYUW010000019.1:0-3428 GCF_017549435.1 Brochothrix sp. | reverse complement strand
GCTATCGCTGTTATCATTTGTTTGATACTACTAAGTCTGGTGATGATTCCCATCTATATCACAGCAATGATGGGGCTAACAGAAAAAATCCGTCGACTATTTAACAAAAATAAGATGAATTAAAAAAAAACAGCAGGCTGACACTGATGTCGGTCTGCTGTTTTTTGTTCCGTGTGTTGATAACGTAAAAAAGTTCAACTGTTTTTTACAGCGAAATAATTTCCATCAGGATCAGGGAAATTGAAGGTGAGACTACCGCCCATTTCGACAATATCCCCAACAGGTATCCCTTTATTAAAAAGGTCCTCATGTAATTTTTGAATGTCTTTTGTGTAGAATAATAAAGCAGGTGTAGCCAAAGGCACTTCTGGATGCATTGCTGCAATTTGTTTTTTATCGTGAAGCACAAACTGTGTTTCTGTTGTTGATGTGGGAGCGATGTTTATCCAACGCATCCCAGCTTCGTTATGTTCAGCTAGCTGAGTGAAACCGATTTTTTCAGTCCAAAAAGTTGCAGATTGATCTAGATCATTTACGTATAACATGAGTTCGCCAATTTTTGTAATCATAAGGACACCCCTTTTCTTTTTATTTTATACTAAAAATCAAAAACTGAAGCAATTTTTGATTAAATAAGTTAAAATTAATGTGTAATCTAACTGAAGGGGGAATAAGTTACGATGAAAACACAACAAGAATGGGTCAAAGAATTAGGATTAGAGCCACATCCAGAAGGTGGTTATTATGTACGTAAATTAGCTTCACCCCATACCACAACAGTGAACGGTAATGAGCGTCCACTTTATACAAGTATTTATTTTTTATTAACATCAAATAATCCATCGCATTTCCACCAATTGAAATCAGATGAAGTGTGGTACTATCATGCTGGTCATGCATTAACTGTCCATGAATTATTAGAAGACGGTAGTTACACAACAACTGAAATTGGTCCGGATACAGCGAAAGGAGAATTGCTCCAATATGTTGTGAAGGCAGGCAGTATTTTTGGATCAAGCGTTAATGCGGATGATAGCTATAGTTTAGTAAGCTGCATGGTATCACCAGGATTTGATTACCGTGATTTCACATTATTCACGCAAGCTGAATTACTAGCATCGCACAGCAATCATCCTGAAATTATCAAAGAACTAGCGTTTGAAACATTGCCAGAATAACCGTTGAAATGAATAGTGAATACCACACGTTAGTGTGTGGTTGAGACTGAAGATAAACGCTGTTTTAGGCCGCTACTCGCGCGTCGTTTCTACTATAACAACATGCCTATTCAGTCCTCTCATATCGTAGTCAAAGTCACTTAAATCATGTTCAAAGAAAAAAACGAGACATTGTCTACAATCTGACCACACATTATTGTGTGGTTTTTTGTATTAAAAAAGACATTAGTGAGGGAACCACCAATGCCTTAAATAACAATTACTTATTGAGAAACGAGTTCATCTAAAAAAAGATCTAATTTTATGGATGAGCCATTATTATCATAAATAATGTCACTCATTTCTTTGTACTCAAGTGCGCCTTGAGCGATTTTTAATTGATCTTTCTCATAAGTAGCTCGAAGTGTTTCTTCAAAAGAACGATTGATTTTTTTGCTTTCTCGATTGACTCTAACATCTAAAGCGGTATCCATATAAACGATAGTAAAATCATGCCTTAATTTTTCATGAAAATACTTACCTAAATAAGGATTTCTTAAGCTTTCAATCACAATGGTATCGTGGTCGTTGTACATTTGTTTCATTCTTGAAATTATCTCATCCATGAAAAAGTCAGTAAATTTATTAGTGGGATGATACAAAAAGTCATGAAATTCATCCAAGCTAATCGCATTATTCATGTATTCTTTGCGGCACTGCTCAATAAAACGGACAATTTTTACTCTGGGAATTTGATGCTGCTCCTCAAGGTACTTTCCACAATAACTTTTACCACTTTCACTTAAACCTGCAAAACCAATTATTTTCATTAAAAGAGCCTCCGTTCAATAGCATAATGTACTGATAGGTAACTAATAATATCAGTTATAAAAACTTTGTTTCAGGCTGATATCTCTGTTTATGCCTCATTATACTATACTATCGTACAGACGGAACAGTTTCTGTGTAGATTGTTTTTTCACCATAAAGTTCTTGTGTGATTCCTGAAATAAAATCAGCTGAATTTTTTCCGCTTAGATTATACATGAGGAATAGGCCATAGTTCTCGTTGATAGAGCGTTTAGCAAACTGTACACTTTGTGCCTTATTGACACCTACTTCTACTGCAGCTGCACTTAAACGCGATGAATCGATTCCTGGGAATGATGGTGCACTCCATGTGCCATAGTAGGGATTCCATGAGTAATCAATACTTTTTGATAGGCTATCGTTAGCTTTAGAGTTATAAGCTGCGGGGCCAATGTTGTAAAGTGTAATTAATTTATCATCGCCAAGTCGTTGACGTAATGCTTGAACGAGCCAAATAAAAGACGAGTTATTTGGTTGCAGTGTGCCATTCTCCCCATATTTAGCGTATTCATCATCAAAATCAATGCCATCTAAACCATAAGCATTGACAACTTTTTCAAGTTCCGCGGCAAAAGCATCTGCACTCTCATAAGAAGCGAAGTTGGCAAAACCAGCACCTTGATGATTACCTAAAATGGACAGCAGTACTTTTGTTCCACGTGCTTGTATCGGTTTGATTTGCGTTGCGTTTTCATTCAAAGTTTTTTTGACTTGTTCATTTAAAAATAAATAAGGTTTTTTAGTATTTTTATCGTAATTAATATTAGCTGCGAAAATGATTCCGATATCAATCGCCGTTTTTTTTGAATTTGCTAGTGTGTATTTTCCAACATTTCGAAACTCATGATCATTCACTTCTACATACATTACTGTTTTTGGAACGACTTTGCTAGAAGCTTCTGCCTGCTGACTGGTAGTGGTGATAATTAAACCGGTTAAAAGTGTAATACAAATAAAATAGCTCGATAACAACGAAAAAACCTTTGTTCTTTTTTTCATAATATATCTCCTATCATAAAAAGTATTTATAAACGCAAAAAAAGATAGCGCTTACATTTTTATGATGTAGTAACTGGCATTAATTGTCAAGCCTTCTACTTTTTACGCAATTGCTACAGAAAGTCTCGTTCGATTGAATAGACAATGATTATAAAAAAAGTTAATCCTGATTAATAGGACCAAATTATCAAACAGGCAGTTACAATCAAAATGAACACTCGCCTCCAACTTCATAGGACAAAGGCAAAGAGGGGAGTGTTATTTTGGAGTTGAGTGGTGTTCAAACAAATGTTATGAACGTAATAATTTCTCTAATACAATGCCACCAGCGCCTTGTGAAACAATATCATAAGAATCTTTGGCAGGGTACACATTAGTAGAAATACCTGAAAAAGGCGCGAG
>NZ_JAFYUW010000148.1:0-18024 GCF_017549435.1 Brochothrix sp. | reverse complement strand
GCTAAAACCATCAAGCGCACTTCTTCAGTAACTTTTTCAGGATGATTTACGACACGAGAAACGGTCATTTTGGAAACATGTGCTTGTTTTGCCACATCAGATAAAGTTGTCATTATTATCTCCTCCCTCTATAAGTAAGCGATTTCATATATTACATTTAGTGTATATGCAAACGTTTGCATTGTCAATTGTATTTTAAAAACATAAGGAAAATATCTAAAAAAACGAAAAAACAGCAAATTATTCAAAAAAAAATAAAGCCAACAAAGCTTGATTTAACAGCATTTACTTTCATTTTTTTTAAAAAGATGTCTAAAATATGTTTAAAATTTTGTTGAAGTGGAATGGTTATAGTGTAACGCATTTACGTTACCAAATACATATGAGAAGAGGGATATTATGAGTGGAGAATTCGACAAAGTAAAAGGAAAAGTGAAGGAAGTCACAGGTAAAGTCCTTAACGATGATTCATTAAAAGCTAAGGGTAAAGCTGAGCAAGTAAAAGGCGAAGCTGAAAAAAAAGCAGGTAAAGTAAAAGATAAGCTTGATGACGCTACAAAATAAGTCGACATACATAGACACACATAGTAGTAAGACAGAGGAGGAATAAGTATGTTTCATTTTATCTGGGTTTTAATTATAGGTGCAATTATAGGTGCGATCGCTGGTGCAATTACAAAAACAGCGTATGGTTGGATTGGAAATATTGTAGCAGGAATCGTGGGTTCTTGGTTAGGAGAGTCACTACTAGGTAGTTGGGGACCTTCAGTTGCCGGGATGGCAATTTTCCCATCATTAATCGGTGCTGTAATATTAGTATTTATTGCTTCGTTAGTGTTCAGAGGAATGGCTAAACGATAATAATTAATGAATTTAAAATTGAACGATAGTTTAGAATTATTTTTCAGTTGATAATATATAAGGCCACTACGTAAATGTAGTGGTCTTTTTTTTATAAAATAAGATAGGAAAGTCGGTGAACTTCTTGCGTTTTCTTGTTATAATAGAAACTATTCGAGGAGTTGAAAATAAGGTGGAATTATTAGATGAAGCGACGCGCTTTATTAATGAAGCATATGTAGAGTTAGGTAAAGAAAACCTAATTGAGCAACGATTAGCAGTTATCGCTCGTGAGATAGAAGAAAAAAACAGCTACGAACACACATTAGAAGAAATTGAACAAGGTGCACGAATGGCCTGGCGTAATAATAATCGCTGCATTGGTCGTTTATTTTGGCAACAACTGCAAATCAGAGATGCAAGAACCGTTCATACAACCGAAGAGATTAAGCAAACATTATTTAATCATATAGAAGAAGGTACCAATAATGGTGCGATACGTCCTACACTCACTGTGTTTAAACCCAATACGGTTAAAATATGGAATGAGCAATTGATCCGTTATGCTGGATATATTGTGGATGGTCAACAAATTGGTGATCCCTTATCAAACGAAATTACAGCACTCTGTCAAAGGTTAGGTTGGAAATCACCACAGACAGATTTTGATGTCTTGCCATTGTTATTTCAAAAGGATGAAACCTCTCCAATGACGATGCAATCTATTCCTAGTAATTTGGTAAAAGAAGTCGAAATTACGCATCCTGATTATCCTAAATTAGCAGAGTTAGGTTTGAAATGGTATGCGATCCCAGTCATCACGAATATGCGGTTAGAAATTGGCGGCATTTCTTACGATGCAGCACCATTTAATGGTTGGTATATGGGAACTGAAATTGCTTCTCGTAATTTTGTAGATGAACAACGTTATAATAAATTAGATGAGATTGCGGCTGCTTTTGATATTACAACGCGTAAAAATCGTGATTTATGGAAAGATCGTACGTTGTTAGAGCTTAATATCGCATTACTCCAATCGTACCAGCGTGAAAAAGTTCAAGTTGTTGATCATCACACAGCAGCTAAACAATTTGGGCAATTTGAACAACAAGAAAAAGCTCAAAATCGTGAAGTAACAGGTAACTGGGCGTGGTTAATCCCACCAATGTCACCGACAACAACGCATATTTTTCATCAGAGATATAATAACGAAGTTAAAAAACCGAATTTTTTCTATAAAAAATCCCCCTTTGACAAGGGAAATGGCTGTCCTTTTCATCAGTAAAAGAGTAATCTTAGAATAAAGTCTTTTGATAGAGGAAAGAGGAACCAAATGTTACCGTACACAATCTGTTTTTTGAAATATAAAAATCAAATTTTATTACTTAATCGTATGAAAGCCCCATGGATGGGAAATTGGAATGGTGTGGGTGGAAAATTAGAGCCTAATGAAACACCAGAAGCTTGTGTACTGCGTGAAGTTGAGGAAGAAACGGGTATTGTATTAGAGGCTGTTTCAGCCCGCGGTGAAATGCACTGGACTAATTTTGGTGAAGCAAATAGCGGGATGTATGTGTATACTGCTGAGCTAACTGAGAGACCTTTTCAGACACCTATAGCAACGGCAGAAGGTATACTTGATTTTAAACCACTTGATTGGATTTTAGCGGAAGCAAATACTGGTGTGGTAAATAATCTGAAACCTTTGTTTGAAAGTGTTTTTACAGCAGAGCCAGATAGTCGTTATCTTGCAGCTTATGAAGGAAATAAACTTGTGCAATTTTGTAAAAAAAATTAAGCGCTGAATGACATGTTGAAGAGAGGGAAATAAATGGAAAAAAATAATAAAGGGCAACGAATTGATTACGGTATTATTGTGACGATGGCGTTGTTTTGTGCGGTGAGCTTAATTGCTATCCATACCGCTTTGGCCTCTAACCCTGAATACGGTCGCTCGTTAGTAATTAGACAAGGCGCATTTTATTTAATTGGTGCGATTGCAATTGCTGTGATTATGCGAATTGATCGTGAAACAATGATAAAAATAACGCCTTATCTCTATGGATTAGGTCTTTTCTTATTAGTACTTGTGTTGATTCCTGGAATTGGCGTTAAAATTAATGGGGCAAGAAGTTGGATAATGATACCAGTTATCGGTCAATTCCAGCCAGCAGAGTTGATGAAAATATTTCTTGTTATGATGCAAGGGAAGGTCATTATCGAGCATAATCAAGCGGCTAAAATCCGCACAAATCGTACTGATTGGATATTGTTATTTAAAATAGCACTCACCTCATTTATTCCGTTTGCATTGATACTAGCGGAAAATGATTTAGGTACAGGCTTGGTTATCTTGGCAATCACTTTGGGAATGCTCATTATATCAGGCATAACATGGCGTATCCTCTTACCATTGATCACTTCTGTCTTTGCTTTAGGGGCAGGGATGATATACATAGTAATGACAAAACCGGAGTGGTTAGCCATTGTTGGTTTTAAACAGTACCAATTCGGTCGTATTACATCGTGGTTAGACCCTTATTCTTCTGCAGATTCAGATGGTTACCAATTAATTCTAGCGATGCAGGCAATTGGGTCGGGTGAAATTACGGGTTATAAAGGCACTAATGGTATGACAAATATCCCTGAAGGACACACAGATATGATTTTTGCGATGATTAACCACCATTGGGGGTTTATCGCAGGTAGTATTGTCATTGCATTATTTTTCATCTTAGTGTATCAAATTATCGGAACAGCACTTGACTTGAAAGATGAATTTTATTCAATTGTTTGTACAGGTGTAGTCATGACTATCATGTTCCACGTTTTGGAAAATGCAGGAATGACAATTGGTTTACTGCCGATTACAGGTATTCCACTGCCATTTATAAGTTATGGTGGTACCTCACTGGTTGTTAACTTGCTGGGAATTGGCGTCATTATGTCGATGCGTTTTAACTCAAATAATTCAATGTTCTCTAAGGAAGATAAAGAAAAAGATATTCCTACCTATGATGTAAAACAGAAAAAGAAAAATAAGCGGGCTACAAATAAACAGTAAGCCGTTTTTGAAACGTACTTCTTATTTAATTCGAGTGATGAATTTAATAGGGAGTACTTTTTTTATGAAGAGAGCTTGTTAGCTAATTCAATAGAAAGCGTTGAGAGTCTTTGATAAAAGTACAGTTTAAATACTGTTATAAAAAAAATAAGAATTATGGTAAAGTTTAGTTGTCCAAATAGTAAAAATCATCTATTATTAAGATATAAAGAGAATTCAAAAAGAGTGAGGGATAGTAAATGATTAAATTTTATCAATACCCGAAATGTACCACGTGTAAAAAGGCTTCAAAATGGCTGACAGATAACGAGGTGCCCTTCGAATCGGTGAATATCGTTGAAAATACACCCACAGCATCTGAATTAAAAGAGGTTTACAAAAAAAGTAAGCTACCGATTAAACGCTTTTTTAACACAAGTGGACAAAAATACCGTGAACTGGGTTTGAAAGATAAAGTTGATCAAATGACAGATGATGATATTTTTGCACTTTTAGCAACAGATGGCATGTTGATTAAACGTCCATTAGCCTTTGATGATGAAAAAATAACACTTGGATTCAAAGAAGATAATTATGAGAATTATTGGAACTAAAAATAAATAGATAAAGGGAGTTTTTTATTATGACAGATTATCAATCATTCAAGTACACTGAAGAACACGAATGGGTAAAAAAAGACGGTGCTAATTATTTTGTGGGAATTTCATTACATGCACAAGATGAGTTAGGTGATATTGTTTTTGTTGAAGTACCAGAAGTTGATGATGTCTTAGCAAAAGGCGATTCATTTGGTAGTGTTGAATCCGTTAAAACAGTCTCTGAACTCTATGCTCCTATTGGTGGGAAAGTTGTTTCTGTCAATGAAAAATTAGAAGATGAACCAGAAACAGTTAACCAAGATCCTTATAACGAAGGTTGGATTGTTGAATTTACAGATGTAGATGAAGCAGAATATAATGCGTTGTTAAGTTATGAAGAGT
Organism: Brochothrix sp.; assembly: GCF_017549435.1. NCBI lineage: Bacteria > Bacillati > Bacillota > Bacilli > Caryophanales > Listeriaceae > Brochothrix > Brochothrix sp. The sequence continues at coordinate 13,140 of NZ_JAFYUW010000148.1, read as the reverse complement.
ACGAAGCATTTATCAAAGAATAGTTAGTCATTAAAAACGCATGATGAGGTTCATCATTGCGTTTTTTTATATTAAGGGAGTTAATAATTATGAAAGAATGGTCTACGACTGAATTTAAAGCGGCGATACTTTCAAAAAGTGCGTTTGCGGTGCTGTTTTATACACCAATGTGCGGTGGGTGCCAGTTGGTTGAACGGTATTTACATTTTGCTGAAGCGGCAATGCCAGAAGTGCAAATTGTAAAAATGAATGTCAATTATTTACCAGAAGTGATAGCTAAATATGAGATAAAAAGTGTGCCGAGTATCTATGTTTTTAGTGACGATATGGCGGGTGAAAGGTTATCTGCCATTGATAATGTTACTCGTATTTACGAAGGATTAGAAAAACTTCGAAATTAAAGCAAAAAAGGAATTGACTTGTGCTATTATTCCGCCTATAATAACTATTAACAAGTATAACTTTATATGATATTTCTTATCAAGAGTGGTGGAGGGACTTGCCCGACGAAACCCAGCAACCCCATGAGAGTGGACGGTGCTAAATCAAGCTAAGTAAGTGATTACTTAGAAAGATGAGAAGCGGGCTATTCCTTTGTAGACGTTTCACATCTTTCTGAATTTCAGAAAGATGTTTTTTTATGCTTAAAGAAGGTTAAAGAGAGGTTGAAGTGAATGATTAAATTAGATAATGTCAGTAAAACATTCGAAACACGAAATGGTGCAGTCAATGCAGTTAAAGACGTTAATTTAGAAATTAATGAAGGTGAAATCTTCGGAATCATTGGTTATTCTGGTGCGGGTAAAAGTACTCTTATTAGAATGTTTAATGGATTGGAAGCACCGACACAAGGTGCTATTCATATCAATGATGTCATGATTTCTGATGTCAAAGGTGCAGCATTACGTGCAGCTCGACAAAAAATTGGAATGATCTTCCAACATTTTAACTTATTATGGTCACGAACAGTAGCTGAAAACATTGCTTTTCCACTAGAAATTGCTGGTGTCAAGAAAGCTGAACGTGAACGACGTGTCGCAGAACTCATTCACCTTGTAGGCTTGGATGGACGTGATAAATCATATCCTTCTCAACTGAGTGGGGGACAGAAACAACGTGTTGGTATTGCAAGAGCTTTAGCAAATGATCCTGATGTGTTACTTTGCGATGAAGCTACAAGTGCTTTAGATCCACAAACAACAAGCGAAGTTTTAAATTTACTGACAGATATTAATAAGCGCCTGGGACTTACAATCATCTTGATTACTCATGAGATGCCTGTTATCCGTAAAATTTGTAATCGTGTAGCAGTTATGGAAGGCGGAGAAGTAGTTGAATTAGGGGATGTATTATCTGTGTTTCAAACACCACAACAAGAAATTACTCGTCGTTTTGTTTCACAAGCAACAGATGATACAGCGACTGAAGAGGTGGAACAACTCCTTATTGAGACTTACCCAACAGGGTTGTTAGCACGTCTCGTGTTTAATGCTTCACAGGCAACTCAACCGATTATTACCGATTTATCTAAAAAATTCAACCTTGATATTAGTATATTACATGGGTCAATCACACAAACACAAAATGGTTCATATGGGTTCTTATTTATCCAAATCTTTGCAGAACAAGAACAGATAACACAAACAAAAGCGTACCTTGAAGAGATTGACGTTAGAATGGAAGTGATTCGTTCATGAAAGATTTATTAGTAAAATGGTTTCCTAATGTAATATGGCCTGAAGTTTGGACCGCGACGCAGGAAACGCTTATTATGACAGTGATTTCAATTGTATTTATTTTTGTTCTCGGTATTTTACTCGCGTTGTTGCTATTCCTAACACGTGATCAAGACAATTTAATCATTAAAAGTATCAATGGTATATCAGCAGCTTTCGTTAATATTTTCCGTTCGATTCCATTCATTATTTTAATTGTGCTTATCATGCCATTTACAAAAGTTTTGATAGGTTCTGTTATAGGAACCGCTGGTGCATTACCAGCTTTAATTATTTCAGCAGCACCATTTTACGCTCGTCTCGTTGAAATTGCCTTTGTAGAAATTGATAAAGGTGTAATAGAAGCAAGTCGTGCGATGGGTGCCAGTACATTTACGATCATTCGTAAAGTACTATTGCCAGAAGCGCTTCCTGCAATTATTTCAGGTTTGACAGTGACGACGATTTCATTAATTGGTTATACCGCAATGGCTGGTGTAGTTGGTGCAGGTGGATTAGGAAACATGGCTTACTTCACTGGTTTTCAACGTTCTCAAAATGATGTAACATTCGTCGCAACAGTCATTATTTTAATTTTAGTTTTCATCATCCAATTTATTGGCGATCGTGCCACTAACAAAATCGATAAACGATAACATATAAAAGGGAGAGTAACTTATGAAAAAAATTATTTTTGGACTATTAACAGCAGCAATCGTTTTAACTTTAGCAGCTTGTGGCAGCAATGATGCAAAGGATAAAGAGACAAAATTAGTGGTGGGGGCATCTAACGTTCCTCATGCAGAGATTCTAGAAAAAGCAAAACCTATCCTTAAAAAAGAAGGCATTGATTTAGAAATTAAAAAATACCAAGATTATATTTTACCAAACAAAAATCTAGCTGATGGCGAATTGGATGCGAACTACTTCCAACATATCCCATACTTAGACCAATATAATAAAGACAACAAAACAGATTTAATCAACGCTGGTAAAATTCATATCGAACCGTTCGGTATTTATTCAGAAAAATATAAAAAAGTTTCAGATATTAAAGAAGGATCAACTATCCTTATTAGTAACAGTACAGCTGATCAAGGTCGTATCTTAATGTTATTAGAAAAAGAAGGTCTTGTTAAAATTAAAGACTCTGTGAAAGATAAAGTAACAGCAACTATCAATGATATTGATAATGTTAAAAAATTAAAATTCTTAAATCAAATTGACCCAGGTTTATTGGCACAAGCCTATAAAAACAATGAAGCAGACTTATATGCTATTAATACCAACTATGCAATTGATGCTGGATTAAATCCCCAAAAAGATGCGCTTATCTTAGAGGATTCAGATTCGCCGTATGCTAATATCGTTGCTATTCGTAAAGAAGATAAGAACAATAAAAATCTCAAAAAGTTGATTGATGTATTACATTCAAAAGAAATTCAAAAATTCATCGAAGATAAATACAATGGTGCAGTACTACCGACAAACTAACTATCAGATTTAATAGAGAGTAATCTATGTTATTACAGCTTGTTTGTCTAGTATATCGCCGGGTACAAGAACTATTGAATAGAGCGAGGCAATACTATGTCTCGCTCTGTTTTATATAAAATTTTTACAAAGTTAAAAAGATTGAATATTCGGATAGTTTGATTGGGAAAACAATAAAAGGGGGAAATGAAAATGAAAAAGATTATTTTGGGGTTAGTAAGTGTTATTTTGTTAGTGGTATTGGCAGCATGTGGAAATAGTGAAGCGGGTAAAGACAAAGAAAAAGAGACGACATTGGTAATTGGAGCATCTAATGTACCGCATGCAGAAATTTTAGAGAAGGCAAAACCTATTCTTGAAAAAGAAGGCGTGAAATTGGATATTAAGAAATATCAAGATTACATTTTACCAAACAAAAATTTGGCGGATGGCGAAATAGATGCGAACTATTTCCAACACATTCCGTTTTTAGATTTATCAAATAAAGAAAATAAAACTGATTTAGTTAATGCAGGTAAAATTCACATCGAACCTTTTGGTATTTATACATCTAAATACAAATCAGTTGGTGATGTTAAAGAAGGGTCAACAATTTTAATCAGTAACAACGTAGCTGAACACGGTCGTATCTTAATGCTTTTAGAGAAAAAAGGTTTAGTTAAAATTAAGGATTCAGTTGATAACAAAGTTAATGCAACATTAAAAGATATTGATAACGTTAAAAAATTGAAATTCCTTAACCAAATCGATCCTGGTTTATTAGCGAAAGCTTACCAAAATGATGAAGCTGATCTTTATGCCATCAACACGAACTACGCTTTAGATGCAGGGCTAAAACCTAAAGATGATGCACTTATTTTAGAAGACTCTGATTCACCTTACGCAAATATTATTGCCGTGAAAAAAGAAGATGAAAATAAACCAGCAATTAAAAAATTAGTTAAAGTATTACATTCAAAAGAAATTCAAGATTTTATTACTGAGAAGTATAAAGGTGCTGTATTACCCGTTAAATAAATGAAACAGAACCATCTGTTGCAGTTTAAGCTGTCACGATGGTTCTTTTGTGTATTAGCAATACAGTAAATTTTTTTGAAACTAGCAGTCACTTTCAATCAGGAAAAATATAAACGCATAAAGGCATACAATAATTTGTAATTTTGTTACAATAGAAGTATGTGAAAAGCGCTAAACGATTATCAATATGATCGTTTTAAGTGATAATGCTTAAGCTGAAAGCTATCCTTATCTGATTTCAGCATTGCTTTTAGATTAAAATCATACTAAACTAATAATTATTAGAAAAGTTGGAGGGATATTGATGAGCACGTTACAAATTAAAGACTTACACGTATCAATTGAAGGCAAAGAAATCCTAAAAGGTGTTAATCTTACGATGAATTCTGGAGAGGTTCATGCAATCATGGGACCAAACGGAACAGGTAAATCGACACTATCGTCTGCAGTAATGGGACACCCCTCATACGAAGTAACTTCTGGAGAAATTCTTTTAGACGGTGAAGATGTATTAGAGATGGAAGTAGATGAACGTGCACGCGCGGGTCTCTTTTTAGCGATGCAATACCCAAGTGAAGTAACGGGTATCACTAATGCTGAATTTATTCGTTCAGCCATCAATGCTCGTCGTGAAGAAGGCGACGAATTACCAATCATGAAATATCTTAAACAATTAGATAAAACAATGGCTGGTTTGGAAATGACTGAAGAAATGGCTGAACGTTATGTAAACGAAGGCTTTTCTGGTGGTGAAAAGAAACGTAATGAAATTTTACAAATGATGATGATTAAACCGAAATTTGCGATTCTTGATGAAATCGATTCTGGTTTAGATATCGATGCATTAAAAATCGTTTCAAAAGGTGTGAATGAAATGCGCGGCGGCGAATTTGGCTGCATGATTATTACGCATTATCAACGTCTATTAAACTATATTACACCTGATCATGTACACGTTATGATGAATGGTAAAATTGCTCTTTCTGGCGGACCAGAATTAGCGAAACGTCTTGAAGCTGAAGGTTATGAAGGTATCCGTTCTGAATTGGGTATTGAACTTGATGTTAAAGAAGAAGCAAACGACTAAGAAGGAGGAATTGACAAATGGTCTTACAAACAATTGAAACCATTGATCCTGCGTTCATCACGTCTTTTGCGGAAAAAACAGCAGAACCTTCTTGGTTAACTGATTTACGTATTAAAGCATGGGGAAAAGCAGAAGAAATGGATTTACCGTATGTTGATAAAACAAAGATTAAACGTTGGAATTTCACGAAATTTAGCCAATACGCAAGTTTTGGGAAAACCGCATATGGAACAAATTTACCAGAAGCAGTAACAGATGTTGTGGATGTTAACGATGCTGAAATGTCAGTCTATATTCAACAAGATCAAACACCGTTGCATTTACATTTATCACAAGAAGCAATCGATAAAGGTGTCATCATCAAAGATTTAGCGACTGCTTTAAAAGAAAATAGCGAACTAGTAAAAGAGTATTTCATGACGACAGCTGTTAAATTTGATGAGAATCGTTTGACTGCTTTTCATGCTGCATTGGTTAACGGTGGTCTTTTTATCTACGTACCAAAAAATGTTGAATTAGAATCACCAATTCAAGCTGTATTTGTACAAAAAGATGACCGTAAACCGTTTATCAATCATGTGATAATTGTTGCTGATGAAAGCTCTAAATTAACATATGTAGAAAACTATGTTGGTCAAACAGGTAAAGGGCGTGCAATCGCTAATATCGTTTCAGAAGTTATTGCGAAAGATAATGCAACGGTAACATATGGTGCTGTTGATACATTAGGTGTGAATGTCACGACTTATCTTAACCGTCGCGGTCATGTATTACGTGACGCTAGTCTTGATTGGGCTTTGGGCGTTATGAATAATGGTAACACTGTGATTAATCACTTAACTAACCTTGTAGGAAACAATTCAAGTAGTGATGTTAAAACAGTAACCGTCGGAACAGGGAAACAAACACAAAACTTTACTACAGAAATTCGTCAGTATGGCCTAGCTTCTGTAGGGATGATCTTAAAACATGGGGTTGTACTCGATTCATCAACATCGATTTTTAACGGTATTGGTCATATTATGCACAATGCTAAAGGTGCTGATGCACAACAAGAATCACGTGTTTTAATGTTGAGTGATTTAGCGCGTGGTGATGCTAATCCGATTCTATTAATTGATGAAGATGAAGTAACAGCAGGACATGCTGCATCTGTTGGTCGTGTTGATCCAGAAGCACTCTTTTATCTACAAAGTCGTGGTTTAAGTTTATATGAAGCTGAACGCTTAGTTATTCATGGGTTCCTTAATCCAGTCGTTGATCAATTGCCAATTAAACGTGTTCGTGAACTACTTTCGAATGTTATTGAAGGGAAAGTGAAGCGCTAATGAATATTTCGTCTGTCAGAAACGATTTTCCGATTTTAAAGCAGGAGGTAAATGAGCAAACGTTAGTGTATCTTGATAACGCTGCGACGTCTCAGAAGCCACAAATCGTCATTGATGCCGTATCGAAGTACTATGAAACAACTAATAGTAATGTACATCGTGGCGTCCATACGCTCGGTTCTCAAGCGACAGACATGTATGAAGGCGCACGCGAAAAAATACGTGAATTTATCAATGCTGCTGAAACAGCAGAAATTATATACACGCGTGGAACCACTGCAGCAATTAACATTGTTGCAACGAGTTTCGGTATCGCTAATTTATCCGCAGAAGATGAAATTGTTATCTCACCAGCAGAGCATCATAGTAATCTCATCCCTTGGCAACAGGTGGCGCGTATTACTGGTGCCACATTACGCTACTTTGAACTCGAATCCGATGGTACATTATCATTAGAAAAAGCAGCGGCAGCTATTAATCATCGCACTAAGATTGTAGCATTAGCCCATGCTTCTAATGTGTTAGGAACAATTAATCCCATCAAAGAAGTTGCGGCAATGGCGCATGCTGAAGATGCAATCATTATTGTTGATGGTGCCCAAGCTGTACCGCATATGTCTGTCGATGTTCAAGCGCTTGATGTTGATTTTTATGCTTTTTCAGGGCATAAAATGATGGGTCCAACGGGTATAGGCGTTCTTTACGGTAAGCGTGAATTACTTGAAGAGATGGAACCTGTTGAGTTTGGTGGCGAAATGATTGATTTTGTGACATTAGACGATGCTACGTGGAAAGAATTACCGTGGAAATTTGAAGCTGGCACACCGATTATCGCAGGAGCGATTGGTTTGGGTGCTGCGATTGATTACTTAAAAGAACTTGGTATGGATACAGTAGCGCAACACGGTGAAGAGATTATTACATATGCATTGGAACAACTGACGGCTATTGAAGGGCTTGAAATTCATGGACCCATTGATCCGAAGAAACGCACAGCATTAATCTCATTTAACGTCAGCGATATTCATCCACACGATCTTTCAACTGTATTAGATGAGCAAGGCATTGCTATTCGTGCAGGACATCACTGTGCTCAACCATTGATGAAATGGCTTGGAGCATCTGCGACTGCGCGTGCAAGTTTTTACGTGTATAATACGAAAGAAGAAGTTGACTCGCTCGTTAAAGCAATCGAGCTAACAAAGGAGTATTTTGGTTATGGTGAAGCGTAATTTAGATCAATTATACCGACAAGTAATTTTAGAACACTATCGCAAACCACGAAATAGTGGGGAGCTTGAAACACAAACACATAAAATTGAAATGAATAACCCAACATGTGGCGATCAGATCTTTTTGAATCTTTATGTACAAGACGGCATTATTAAAGATGCTAAATTTACTGGATCAGGCTGTTCGATTTCGATTGCCTCTGCTTCAATGATGACTGAAACCATCAAGGGGCTAACTATCGAAAAAGCATTATTGGTCTCACGAGATTTTTCAGAGATGATGCAAGGTCATACACATGAACATTTGAGTGAAGAAAATGAAGAACTTGAAGTACTAGCAGGGGTTTCACAATTTCCCGCACGTATTAAATGTGCAACACTCGCTTGGAAAGCAATGGAAAAAGCAGTTGCTGTTGATAAAACTACGAAATAAGGAGGATGAATAATTATGGCTCCGAAAATGCCAGAATTGAGCGAATACGAATATGGCTTTCATGATAAAGATGTCTCTGTTTTCCGAACAGAACGTGGCTTAACAGCTGAAATCGTTACTGAAATATCTAATATGAAGGAAGAACCACAATGGATGTTAGATTTCCGTTTACGTTCGCTTGAACAATTTTATAAAATGCCAATGCCACAATGGGGTGGTGATTTATCAGAATTGAAATTTGAGGATATTACCTACTATGTAAAACCATCAGAAGGAACAGTAAGTGATTGGGATGAAGTCCCAGCTGAAATTAAAGCGACTTTTGATAAATTAGGTATTCCAGAAGCAGAGCAAAAATATTTAGCAGGTGCATCTGCACAATATGAATCTGAAGTTGTTTACCACAACATGCAAAAAGATCTTGAAGATAAGGGTGTTATTTTTAAAGATACTGGTTCCGCTTTACGTGAAAATGAAGAGCTTTTCCGTGAGTACTTTGGTAAGATTATTCCGCCACAAGACAATAAATTTTCAGCATTAAACTCAGCCGTATGGTCAGGTGGCTCGTTTATTTATTGCCCTCCAGGTGTGAAAGTTGAAACGCCATTACAAGCTTATTTCCGTATTAACTCACCAAACATGGGACAATTTGAGCGTACGCTTATTATTGTTGATGAAGGTGGTTCAATAAACTATGTTGAAGGGTGTACAGCACCTGTTTATACAACGAACTCATTGCATTCAGCTGTTGTTGAAATCATGGTTAAAGAAGGCGGTTATTGCCGTTATACAACAATCCAAAACTGGGCAAATAACGTTTATAACCTCGTAACAAAACGTACTTTCTGTGATGCTAACGCAACAATGGAATGGATTGATGGAAATATCGGTTCTAAATTGACGATGAAATATCCATCTGTGTATCTCCGTGGAGAAGGTGCGCGTGGGACAACGTTAACAATTGCAATCGGTGGACGAGGTCAACGTCAGGATACAGGTACTAAAATGATTCACTTAGCGCCTAATACGTCTTCGTCAATAATTTCTAAATCAATTGCGAAACAAGGTGGTAATGTTACTTACCGTGGGATTGTTCACTTTGGTCGTAAAGCTAAAAATGCACGCTCTAATATTGAGTGTGATACGTTAATTATGGATCATGAATCAACATCAGATACAATTCCATATAACGAAATTCTCAACAGCCAAATTTCTTTAGAGCATGAAGCAAAAGTTTCACGTGTATCAGAAGAGCAATTGTTCTACTTGATGAGCCGTGGTCTAACTGAAATTGAAGCAACTGAAATGATCGTTATGGGATTCATCGAACCCTTTACAAAAGAATTACCAATGGAATATGCCGTTGAAATGAACCGCCTCATCAAGTTTGAGATGGAAGGATCAATCGGTTAAGTACTACTATCGTAGCGAATTCATTCGCTTACGAGAGTAGTATGGGTGCTGACATTGTTGCGAAGAGATGAGCTTACAAAGACAGTATGGGACGGAGCGCAAGCGAGTACCAATCCTTATGTTAATAACTGAGAGTACCACTCCTTTTTATTGAAAAGCGAATACTATTCTTTATGTTACTCCGTTAAGAGTATCAATTTTTATAAATTTAGCCACACAAAGTGTGGCTTTTTTTATTGCTGACATTTTCGCAATTTTAATCGCGTTATGATATTATCGTTCATTATAATATTTAAAAGTCATTGAGGCAGCTACCAGAAAGTAGCTGCCTCAATGACTTTTTTACTGATTTTTGAATAACAACACCTAAGTACATAAGGAAAACACTATAAATGGCAATTTTAGTGTCTACTCTATAACGTGCTTTTATAAAGTGAGTCGTCTTTTATTTATCCATTCCACTAGATTGTATGAAAAACTGCGAATGGTTGTAGTTATAGGTCATTTTTGAAAAATCAAAGGGTTCACCGCTCATTAAATAAAACAGTTCATCAACGTGTAAAGCCGGATCATGTGTGTTTAAATTTAAATAACTGGCTTCAGTCTGATTTAACTTACCGATTCGTAAATATTTATCAGAAAAACGGACCTTTAATTTAAGTGTCTCTTTTAAATAATGAAAAATAGAATCTTCGACAATTTCTTTATTGAGATAAGGAACATATTCTTTATTGAAGTAGGATTCTTCAATACAAAGAGCCTGTTTATTAATAAAACGGATACGTTTAACGTAATAGACTTCTTGTGTCAAAGAGCATTTTAGATTATCGCTTACTTCTTGTGTGGGTAGTATTGTTTTTACTTCAAGTACATTTGCTGAAAGATTAAAATCTGCTAAATCATCGGTAAATCCTTTATTATTAATTAAGTTAATATAACCTTTACGATTTTGGCGTCTTACAAAAATACCACTCCCACGTACTTGATAAATGACGCCATTTTTTTCTAAAATGGATAAGGCTTTAATAACTGTATTCTTACTCACCTCGTAGTTTGTAATTAAATCCTCTAAACTCGGTAATTTTTCCCCTTGTTCTAACTTTGAAACCCTAATGTATTCTTCGATTTGATTGGCAATTTCTTGGTACTTAAGCATAAATTGGTCACCCCGTGGATAGAATATAATAATATTACTTTAAGTATAGCATAATCTAAAAAAAAAGAGTTGCATTATTGTATGGGTATAATTATAATGTAAGTGTACAATAAAAAGAGCGGAGGGGAAATGAATGTCAAAAAAAGTAAGAGATTATGAAAACTTAGCTAATGATATATTAGAGAAGGTAGGTGGAAAAGAAAATATAATAAAAGCAACACGTTGTGCAACAAGACTTCGATTAGTTTTGAAAACGGTACCATTAAATGCGGTTGAGGAGATTACTGAATTAGCTGGGGTGATTACCGTGGTGCAAAGTGGTGGACAATTTCAAGTAGTGATTGGACCACATGTAGGTGAAGTGTATGATTACTTTGTTAAATTAATTGATTTAGATACAGTTGACGTGGCAGACCAACCCAAAACGAGTATTTTAAATCGTATTATAGCCACTATGTCAGCCGTCTTTGCACCATTTGTGTATATATTAGCAGCAGCTGGTATATTACAAGGGCTATTAATTATCATGAAATTAATCAATCCATCATTGCAAACGACCGGTGCTTTTAAAGTGTTCGACTTCATTTCATGGACACCGTTTACCTTTTTACCGATTTTAATTGCGATTACCGCAGCGAAGCATTTTAAAACGAATCAATTTATAGCATTGGCTTGTTGTGCCGCGTTAGTTAACCCCTCGTGGGCATTGATGGCTGCTCAAATTGCTAGTGGTGAATCTATTAAATTTTTTGGAATCTCGCTATCAGAAACAACTTATACATCAACAGTGTTACCTGCAATCTTACTAGTCTGGTTATTGTCATATGTTCAACGCTTTTTCGAAAAAATCTTACCTGAAGTCATCCGCTCACTATTTGTACCATTATTTTGTATGGTCATTATGGTGCCACTAACATTATTAATTGTAGGTCCACTTTCAAACGGTGCCGCAGTTGCCATTGCTGATGGTTACAATAAATTAGTTGAGGTTGCTCCGCCATTAGCAGGCGCTTTAATCGGTGGTTTTTGGCAAGTGGCTGTTATTTTTGGTGTTCATTGGGGTATAACACCGATGTGCTTGGCTAACTTTGAAGCATATGGACGCGATTCTTTCCAAGCTTTTCAAACGATTGCAGTTATTGCACAAGTTGGCGCAGTCTTTGGTGTATTCTTAAAAACTCGCGATAAAGAAATGAAAAAAATCTCGTTATCTGCTGGTATTACCGGTTTATTCGGTATCACTGAACCTGCGATTTATGGTGTAACGTTACGATTAAAACGTCCGTTTTTAATCGGTTGTTTAGCAGGTGCTGTTGGAGGTCTTGTTGCAAGTTTCTTCAATACGTATTACTATGCTTATGCTGGTCTACCAGGTATTTTAACAAGTGTGAATGCACTTAATTCAGATAATCCAAGTTCATTTATCGGATTGATGATTGGTTCAGCGATTGCTTTATTCGGGTCAATCATTGCAATCCAAGTTTTTGGAACGGAAAATAAAAAAATAAAAACAAGTAAATAGGAGGAAAATCGAATGAAAACATCATTACCAAAAGATTTTTTATGGGGTGGCGCATTAGCAGCGCATCAATTTGAAGGTGGTTGGAATAAAGGTGGAAAAGGCGCAAGTGTGGTAGATGTGATGACTGCGGGAGCACATGGTGTTGCTCGAGAAATTACAGAAACAGTAGAGGCGGATAAGTTTTATCCAAATCATGAGGCCATTGATTTTTATCACCATTATAAGGAAGATATTGCGCTCTTTGCTGAGATGGGGTTGAACTGTTTACGTACATCGATTGCCTGGACACGAATCTTCCCCACAGGCATCGAAGAAGAACCAAATGAAGCAGGTTTACAATTTTATGATGATGTATTTGATGAATTAATTAAACATAAAATAGAACCTATCATCACGTTATCACATTTTGAAATTCCTTTGTATATTGCCCAAGAATATGGTGGTTTCCGTGATAAGCGAGTGGTTGACCTTTTTGCGAAATTTGCCGAAGTATGTTTTACTCGTTATCAACATAAGGTGAAATATTGGATGACGTTTAACGAAATAAATAATCAAATGGATACCAACACGCCTTTGTTTTTATGGACGAATTCAGGTGTAACGGTGAAACCTGGAGAAAATGCCAAAGAAGTGATGTACACCGTGGCTCATCATGAATTATTAGCAAGTGCTAAAGCTGTAGCTATCGGTAAAAAAATCAATCCGGATTTTGAAATAGGTTGTATGGTCTCACATGTACCTAT
>NZ_JAFYUW010000147.1:0-16893 GCF_017549435.1 Brochothrix sp. | reverse complement strand
GAGCGTCATGAGTCTCGTCGTATTGATAATCAGTTGCGTGGTCGTGCCGGTCGTCAAGGTGACCCAGGTGCAACACAATTTTATCTTTCAATGGAAGATGAATTAATGAAACGTTTCTCATCTGATAACGTTAAACGAATGATGGATCGTTTTATGGCTGAAGACGAAGCAATCCAAAGTAAAATGCTAAGTCGTGCGGTTGAATCAGCACAAACACGTGTTGAAGGGAATAACTTTGACTCACGTAAACAAGTCCTGCAATACGATGATGTTTTACGTCAACAACGTGAAGTTATCTATGGTCAACGTTATGAAGTTATCACAACAGAAGATAGTCTTGATGATATTATTTTAGGTATGATCGAGCGTGTGGTTTCTAACCTTGTTGCTGATTACACATCAGGTCTTGAACGAGAAGAATATAAATTAAAAAATATTGTTGAGTTCATTGAAGCTAACTTACTGAATGAAACTGATGTAACAGAAGCAGAATTGCAAGGCAAAGACCCAGAGGAAATTGAAACTTATATTTGGGATATTGTACAAAAAGAATATGATGTTAAGCGTGCATTGTTAGATGCAGAACAATGGCTTGAGTTTGAAAAAGTGGTCATGTTACGTGTTGTTGATACTAAATGGACAGATCATATTGATGCGATGGATCATTTACGTGAAGGAATTAACTTACGAGCGTATGGTCAAATCAATCCTTTACAAGAGTATCAAGCAGAAGGTTACCGTATGTTTACAGCAATGGTTGAAAGTGTTGATGATGACGTTACGCGTTACGTAATGAAAGCTGAGATTCGCCAAAACCTTGAGCGTGAACAAGTTGCTAAAGGAAATGCTGTTTCAGGCGAACAATCATCAAGTAAAGAAGTTAAAAAAATGCCAACACGTAAAGACCAACATATTGGTCGTAATGATGAATGTCCATGCGGCAGTGGTAAGAAATATAAAAACTGTCATGGTCGTGGCGAGTAAACGAACGCAATATTTAAAAAGAACGTGCTAAGGGCATTCATGTGCTGAGCACGTCTTTTTTAAAGTAACTAACAATAAAGGGGAATGGACAATGGAATTAGCAGAAATTAGAAATGCATTAGAAAAATCACGCGAACAAGTCACACAATTTAGGGGGTCACTTTGACTTAGAAGAGCTTGAAGCGCGTATTCAAGAAATTGATGAAGTGATGTCAGAACCAGGATTTTGGGATAACCAAGAAACCGCACAAAGTAAGATTAATGAATCAAATAGCTTAAAGGCACAATATGAAGTGTTCCATCAAATTGATGAAACACAAGAAGAATTAGAAACGATGTACGAAATGCTTAAAGAAGAGCCTGATGAAGAACTATTGGCTGATTTGGAAACAGAATTAAAGGCTTATCAAAAAACGATTGCTGATTATGAATTGAGTCAATTGTTAGATGGTACGTATGATCGTAATAATGTGTTGTTAGAATTACATCCTGGCGCAGGTGGTACGGAGTCACAAGATTGGTGTGATATGCTATTGCGCATGTATACACGTTGGGCTGAAAAACATAAATTCAGCGTACAAACACTGGATTATCAAGCAGGTGATGAAGCGGGCGTTAAAAGTGTTACCTTATTAATCAAAGGTGAAAACGCTTATGGTTATATGAAATCTGAAAAAGGTATTCATCGTCTGGTTCGTATCTCGCCGTTTGATTCAGCTGGCCGTCGACACACGTCATTTGTATCTTGTGATGTTATGCCAGAATTAACAGATGAAGCAGCAATTGAAATACGTCCAGAAGATTTACGAGTAGATACCTATCGTGCATCAGGAGCTGGGGGTCAACATATTAATAAAACTGATTCGGCGGTACGATTGACACATATTCCGACAGGTTTAGTGACAGCGTCACAATCAGAACGGTCACAACTTAAAAACCGCGATCATGCAATGAGTATGTTGAAAGCGAAAATCGCTCAAAAACAAGAAGAAGAAAAAGCACAACAACTTGCTGAAATTCGTGGTGAACAAAAAGAAATTGGTTGGGGTAGCCAAATTCGTTCATACGTGTTCCATCCTTATTCGATGGTGAAAGATCATCGTACAAATGCTGAAACAGGTAATGTACAAGCTGTAATGGATGGGGACATTGATTTATTTATCGATGCATATTTACGTTTAGGTTTTGCAAATTAAAATCATGTAGGGGGATTTGACCGTGGGAGCAATTGAACGCCATGTGCCAAAATATATTGTTGAAACGTTATTTGTTATACTAGGTTCATTTGTAATTGCCATCGGTTTTAATGGCTTTTTACTTCCCAATCAAATTGCATCAGGCGGTTTTAGCGGGGTCAGTATTGTTGTAAGTGCCTTAACAGATTGGAAGCCAGCTTATATTTTATGGGCGTTAAATGGGACGTTTTTTTTAATCGGTTGGTTAGTACTAGGTAAAGGCTTTGCAGCTAAAACTTTTTTAGGCACCGCATTGTTACCGTTGTTCTTTCTATTGACGGAGGGATTGCCAGCCTTAACACATAACACACTTGTTGGCGCCATTTTTGGTGGATTGTTAGTCGGATTAGGATTGGGCATTGTTTTTTTAGGAAATGCCTCAACAGGTGGAACGGATTTGATTGCAATGATACTCCATCGCTTCGCCAAAATATCTTTAGGTAAATCAGTCGCTGTGATTGATGGGCTAGTTGTTATCAGTTCAATGCTTATTTTTAGTGTTGAAAAAGGACTGATTGCGCTAATTGCACTTTATGTCACCATCAAAGTGATCGATATCGTACAGTTAGGTATCAAGCAAAAAACAGCTAAAAATGTGATGGTTATATCGCGCAAAGAAGCAGAAATTCGTGACGGTTTAATCAACCAATTAAAATTAGGCGTGACACGTTTGGATGCTCAGGGTGGTTATTCGCAAGTTAATAATGGTGTGTTGATGATTATTATACCAACGCCTGAATTTCAGCGCGTGAATGATTATGTAATGGGCATTGATCCTCAGGCATTTGTGATTGTGATGGATGCGTCAGAAGTGCAAGGATTAGGATTTACTCGTGCTCGAAATGCAAATGACATCGCATTGTAATAGGAATGAAGTTAAACTGCAAATAATCCATGTTATACTAATAAAGTTGTAAAAAAAGTACAGGGAAGTAGGAGACCATCACTATGATAAAAATGGAAAATGTTTATAAAAAATACAGTAATGGGATTTCCGCTGCAAATGGTTTTGACATCGAAATTAAACAAGGAGAATTTGTTTATATCGTTGGTCCAAGTGGCGCAGGGAAATCGACCTTTATTAAATTAATATACCGTGAAGAACAAGCAACTTCCGGACAAATTAACGTGAATGATTATGATTTAATTAAAATGAAAAATAGAGAAGTACCATACTTACGTCGTGGGATTGGTGTAGTCTTCCAAGATTTTAAATTGCTACCAACACTCACTGTCTTTGATAATATTGCCTTCGCGATGGAAGTTGTTGAAAGTGATAAAGAAACAATCAAAACACGTGTTATGGAAGTCTTAGATTTAGTTAACTTGAAGCACAAGGTACGTATGTTACCAAGTGAACTTTCTGGTGGGGAGCAACAACGTATTTCAATTGCACGCTCAATTGTTAATAAACCGAAAGTGATTATTGCCGATGAACCAACCGGTAACCTTGACCCTGATACTTCATGGGAAATTTTAAATATTTTAGAAGAAATTAATCGTCAAGGAACAACGATTGTTATGGCAACGCACAATAGAGAAATCGTTAATACGCTAAAACACCGTCTTATTGCTATTGAAGATGGTCGTATTATTCGTGATGAAGCGGAAGGGGTGTATGATTTTGAAGCCTAGAACAATGGGACGTCATTTTAGAGAGAGTTTTAAAAGTCTTCATCGTAATGGGTTGATGACTTTTGCAGCAATTAGTGCTGTAACTGTTACACTCGTTTTAGTTGGTTTCTTCATGATTACAATGTTGAACGTCAACAAGTTAGCATCCGATGTTGAAGATAATGTGAAAATTAATGCAAATGTTGATTTGTCTGCAAATAAAACAGATAAACAACAGATTGAAAAGGATTTACAAAATTTAAATGGAGTGGCCAACGTCACTTACTCATCAAAAGAAAATGAATTAAAGAAAATGGTTAAAGCTTATGGCGATAGTTTTGAGCTATTTGAACAATCAAATCCTTTACACGATGTGTATGTCGTTGAAGCTAAAACACCATCAGATGTTGATCAGGTAGCGAAAGCTGCTGAAAACGTCAAAAATGTTGACTCAGTTTCTTATAATGCAAAAACAGTTGGAAAAGTGTTTGATGTTGTGAAATGGGTGCGCTATATTGGTGTTTTCTTAATTGCAGCTTTATTATTAACAGCGATGTTCTTAATTTCTAACACAATTAAGATTGCGATATACTCGCGTCGAACAGAAGTAGAAATACAAAAACTTGTAGGTGCAACAAACGGCTTTATCAGATGGCCATTTTTATTAGAAGGTGCATGGATTGGTTTCCTCGGAGCAATTATTCCGATTGGACTCACATGGGCAGTTTACTATCAGGTCTATAAATTTGTGATGCCATCATTAGCATCAACGTATTATTCATTGTTACCTGTAGGTCAAATGGTAGGAATCGTAACGATTACAGCCTTAGCAATTGGGATTATTATTGGGATGGTAGGAAGTATCTTATCTATTCGTAAATTCCTTAAAATATAAAAAGAAGAAAAATCAATCGAGTACATTAGTTCTCGTTTGTTAGTTATCTTCAATCCGAAGTCCCAGAATATTTCTGGGGCTTTTTTTAGACGCAATTTCACAACATGTTTTGAGAGCTTTTTTTCTCTAAACCTTAGTCTTAATGAAAAACACATACTTGCGTAATGATTGTAAAAGAGGTAGCGATAGGAAAGTAAGGGTCTATATCTAGTATCAATCGAAACTTTGTCATAACAATAAACGACTGTTGTCTATCGACATGAGAACCGTGTAACACAACTGTAACAAAAGACGCTATAACGTAAATTGTAATGTATCAAGGGATGCTATAGAATGGTATAAGTAGTCAACACACATATATATATAATTGTTCGTTAAAAATAAATAAAAAACATGATTTACGAGAGGGGAAACAACATTTTGAAGAGTTCAAAAATTATCGCTATCGCATTAGCAGCAGCTATTACAGTATCACCATTTGCAGGTATTGCTTCAACAAGCGTTTCAGCAAGTGAATCAAGTGCAACAATCGCATCTAAAAAAGCAGACATGAAATCACAATTGGCTGATATCGTTCAACAAGAATCAGAAGTTTCTGCTAAAGTAGCAGCGAATCAAAAAGAGTTTACGCAATTGAAAAAAGATCAAGTTAAACTTGAAAAATCAATTGAGGAAACAAAAGCAGCAATTGATAAACGTAAAGGTAAATTAGAAGAACGCGCACGCGCAATGCAAACTTCTAGTGCAACAACATCAATTGTAGATTCAGTTCTTGAAGCAGACAGTATTACTGATGCAGCAGCGGCTGTTATAGCATACTCGAAATTCCAAAGTGCTGATGTTAGTATTGTTGAAGCACAACAAAAAGATGAAAATAAATTAGCGGCAGATAATAAATCACTTAGCGCTAAAATCGATAACCAACGTTCAGTAATCGCTTCAAGCGAAGTAGCAGCTGGTAAATTAGCAGCACAAAAAGCTGAAAAAGAAGTACTTGTTGCTAAATTAGCTAACGATGAAAAACGTGCTCAAAAAGCTGAAAAAGTAGCAGCAGAATTAGCAGCAGCAGCTGCAGTACAACCAATCAAAACAGATGTTAAAGAAGTTGCAAAAGCAGATGAAAAAACATCAACTGTTGCAAAAGCAGAAACAAAAACTGAAAATGTCGTATCTGTAGTTAACACAAGCACTAACAAAACAGACGATACTAAAAAAGCAGAAAACAAACCTGCTAAAGAAACAACAGATAACAACGCTGGTTCAGTCGTTTCTGGTGTTTCAGGAGCAATCCAAGAAGCTTACAAATATGCTGGTCAAGCATACGGTGGTGGCGCAGTACCTGGTAACTTTGACTGTTCAGGTCTTGTAATGTATTCATATGCTAAAGCTGGTATTAGCTTACCGCGTACAGCAGCAGCACAATATGGTGCAACGACTCGTATCTCTGAAAGCCAAGCACAAGCAGGCGACTTAGTATTCTTCTCTGATGGCGGAATCAGTCACGTAGGTATTTACCTTGGTGGCGGTCAAATGTTCAACTCGCAAAATAATGGTATCCAAACAGATAACATTCATGGCGCATACTGGGGCGAGCACTTAGCTGGTTTTGGACGTATTAACTAAATGAAATAGTATGTTTCTCTCGTGAAGCAACTGATATAGATAGATCCACACTAACCATGTGGGTCTATTTTTTTCTTTAGAGAACTGTAGGGGTATGTTATGATAAAGATACCATATTAAGTATGAAGGAGATGGGGCAATGGAGCTGTCAATAATTCTGGTCTATATAACAGCAACTGTACTTGTAGTTAACATGTTACTTGCACTTTTAACTGTTTTCCTTGAGCGCCGTGAATCTTCAGTGATTTGGGCTTGGCTTTTAGTGTTGACGTTTGTACCAATAGTAGGTTTTATTTTATACCTAATTTTTGGTAGGAATTTATCACGAGGAAAGATTTTTGACTGGAAAGCGCAAGAGCGTATAGGGATAAATGATATTATAAAATCGCAAATTAACCTCATTAAAGAAGGCGTTTTTCCGTTTGTAGAAGATACACCGGAGAAACATAAAGAAATGGTTTATCTATTGTTAGTTAATGATGGTGCACCGCTTACACAAGATAATGATGTTGAAATATTAATCGATGGTAAGAAAAAATTCGAATCGTTATTCAGGGATATAGAAGCTGCAAAAGATCATATCCATTTAATTTATTATATCTTTAGATTTGATGAACTCGGTACGAGTTTGGTGGATTTATTAGTGAAAAAAGCCAAGGAAGGTGTCGAGGTTCGTTTTATCTATGATGCAATGGGATCTCGTTCTGTCAGACCTTCGGCTTTTAAAGAATTAGAAAAACATGGTGGAAAAGCCTACCCGTTCTTCCCATCTAAATTACCTTTAATCAACTTTCGCTTAAATTACCGCAATCATCGTAAATTAGCAATTATAGATGGTGAAATTGGTTATATCGGTGGGTTTAACATCGGGGATGAATATTTAGGTAAATCGAAGAAATTTGGTAATTGGCGAGATACGCATTTACGTGTCAAAGGAAGTGCCAATTTTGCGATGCAAGCCCGTTACATTATGGATTGGAATTCAGCAGCAACTCACAAAGCCGACAAAATTAAATACGATGAACGTTATTTTCCTTTGGCTTATAAACATGAGGGGAATATACCAATGCAAATTGTATCAAGTGGTCCAGATACTGATTTGGAACAAATTAAAAATGGTTACATAAAGCTGATAAATTCTGCTAAGGATACTATTTTTATCCAAACACCTTACTTTATTCCGGATAACAGTGTGTTAGAATCTCTTAAAATTGCTGCATTATCAGGCGTAGACGTTCGCGTGATGATTCCATCTATGCCAGACCATCCGTTTGTATACTGGGCAACGACAAATCACGTGAGTGAGCTGTTAAAGTGTGGTGCAAAAGTTTACCGTTATAATGATGGCTTCTTACATGCGAAAACAGTGATTGTTGATGCAGAAGTATCTTCGGTTGGGACAGCAAATATAGATAATCGTAGTTTTAGATTGAATTTTGAAGTGAATGCCTTCATATATGATGAAGAAATGGGTCGAGAATTACATAATATCTTCTTGGATGATATGTTAGTGTCATCTGAAATGACATTGGAAGAATATGAAAAACGATCAAACTGGATTAAATTTAAAGAAGGCGTTTCTCGTCTTCTATCACCGATTCTTTAAATGGAGGTGCATGATTTGGGAAATATCACAACAAGCTTACTCTCGTACTTTATACATCCACTACTTTGGATAGTACTCATCACAACAGTGCTTGTTGGTATTATTCGTGTGAGAAAAGAGCGGCAATTTTTTAATACACGCTTATACCCGGCAACATTAGAAAGCACACGCTTACTCCTGATTGGACTTGTTTTAGGTTTAATTGTATCTGCTATGACCTGGTATACGGGCGTTATTGTCGATGTTAGTTGGTTGCTGTTATTCAATATAGTGAGTGTGGTGTTATTTGCTACTTTAGGCTATCGTGGCTTAACAGCAAGTTATACATTGGCACTTACTACATTAGGGTTGATTGGTATCAACTTATTATTGTTAATTAAACCAGAAGACAGTATTACCGCTGTTTTTTCAACGCAGTTAATCATGCAACCGAATATATTGATTGGATTGAGCATTTTGTTAGCAGTCGGTTTATTTATTGAAGGGTTCTTACTTTATTTATTTTCAAGAAAACCGCTACAACCAGAGCTAATTAAAATCCGACGTGGTACAATAAAAGGGCAATTTAAATATAGAGGTGCTTTTTTATTACCAGTTTTTATGCTTTTTCCTGTAGCAAAGGATGGTTTTTTTAGTACGAGTGAGTGGTGGCCTATCTTTTCAGTTGGTAAAATGGAATTTTTACCATTGTTTGTACCGCTTGTCATTGGTACACGTGTCATTGTTCGTTCGCAACTGCCCAAACGCTTATTGAAAAAGCGGATGTTTGCAATTATTGCTTTAGCAGTAATAGTAACGTTGTTAACAATAGTAACATACTTCTATAATTGGTTTACCTTAATGCCATTTGTAATGGCGCTGTTAGGTCATATTGCGATTGATATTTACTTTTGGGTAGTGGATGAACCGGATACGGAACGTTACCATCAAACGTCTAAGGGCGTGTGTGTGATAGGAACCCGAGAAGATACTGCCTCGCGTAAAATGGGGATTTTACCAGGAGAACTGATTACCTCGTGTAATGGCAATCCTGTGAAAAATAGACAAGAGCTTTATGATGCATTAAATATTAATCGGGCCTATGTTAAATTAACAGTGTGTGATGAATTTAATGAACCGCGCTTTGTCGAAACCGCTTTATTTGAAACAGATTCATTTGAATTGGGATTATTATTTATTGAAGAAAGTGTTGTAGAGGAGATGAAAGATAGTGTTGAAAGTTGATGGAGATAAATTAAAGGTGTTTGCCTTGAGTTCAAATGAACCGTTGGCACAAAAAGTTGCAGATGAATTAGGCGTATCTTTGACTAATATTGGGTTGCAACGTTTTAGTGATGGTGAAATAGCAATTAATATTGAAGAAAGTGTACGTGGTGCAACGGCTTATCTTGTGCAATCAACCGTGGATCCCGTTAATGATAACATCATGGAATTATTGATCATGATTGATGCCTTGAAACGTTCGGCAGTAAAAACAATCAATGTTGTGATGCCTTATTTTGGTTATTCACGCCAAGATCGCAAAGCGTTAGCACGTGAGCCAATTACGGCTAAACTAGTAGCGAATCTTATTGTTGAAGCAGGCGCACATCGTCTAACAACCATTGATTTGCATGCAGCGCAATTACAAGGGTTTTTCAACATTCCAATTGATCATTTAACAACATCACACTTATTAGCTGATTATGTGAATGAAAAATACGGTCAAGAGAATATTGTGGTTGTTTCACCAGATCATAGTGGCGTTTCGCGCGCGCGTAATTTTGCAGAAAAACACGATTGGCCAATTGCTATTTTAAATCGTAAACCACGCCCTAATAAAAACCAAATTTTAAATATCATTGGTGATGTAGAAGGCAAAATGGCAATTGTTGTGGATGATATTATCGATACGGGGTACCGCACAATCAGTTCAGCAGATGCCCTAATTGCAGCGGGCGCTAAAGATGTCAAAGCCTGTGCAACACATGGTGTTTTATCAGCTCATGCGAGCCAACGTATTGGAGACTCAGCAGTAAGTGAGTTAATTTTAACAGATACTGTTCGTTTGAAAGATGAAGATCAGTCAGATAAAATCAAGATTTTAACAGTTGCACCAATGTTGGCAGAAGCGATTGAAGCGATTCAAAATCATCATTCAATTCATTAATCAACCGTTCGTTTGAAAGAGAGAGTCAGTGCGAGTTAGTTTGTTTTACGACAAATTTCTGTGCATTGGCTTTTTTTCATAGCGTAAATCATGGTATAGTGAAAATGCTAGAAGCTCGTAATTATAATGATGAAAAGGTAGGGTGACTTAAAGTGGCGCATATTTTAGTGGTAGATGATGAACCAACGATTGTGAAGTTACTAACGTTTAACATTGAACAAGAAGGGCATACGGTGTCATCGGCAACAAACGGGACCACCGCATTGGAGATCGCTTCAGAACAGGCAATCGACTTAATCGTATTAGATTTGATGTTACCTGGTATGACAGGTATTGATGTGTGTAAGGAATTACGCAAACAAGAAAATTATACGCCAATTTTGATGTTGACTGCTAAAGATGGCGAGTACGATAAAATTATCGGCTTGGAGTTAGGCGCGGATGATTATATGACGAAACCATTTAGTCCACGTGAAGTAACTGCCCGTATTAAAGCAATATTACGTCGTGTTGAAATGTCGCCAACTGAGGCGCGTGCTGGAAAAACAGTTGAAACCGTCATTGAAATTGGAACATTGCGGATTGATCGTGAACGTCACACTGTGTATCGCGCAGGTGAAAAACTGACATTAACACCTAAAGAATACGAATTATTATGTTTTTTAGCCGAGAACAAAGGCAAGGTATTTGGCCGTCACCATCTACTAGATGTTATCTGGGACTATGATTATGCCGGTGAAACACGGATTGTTGACGTGCATGTGAGTCACCTGCGTGAAAAAATTGAAGAAGACACCAAAAAGCCACGTTACATTGTTACTGTACGAGGGTTTGGTTATAAAATGGATGATGTGCAATGAAACCATTATGGCAACGCCTCGTGCTTGTTTTTTGTATCATTACAATTTTAGTAGTCGGTGTACTCGGTTTTTTCAGTGCGTCAATTATTAAACGTAATTATATTGAAAACCGTGAAGCGCAAATGCTTCAAAGTGCAAAATTAATGATTGAAAACATTGAGGCATCAGGTATTTCGATTAAAGAACCGAACGAAGCGCTTAACGCACAGTTACATAAAGAAGGTGGACTACTGGATTCGCGCTTAACGATTGTCGATAAAGCTGGGAATGTGATTGCAGATACAGAAGAAGACTACCGACAAATGGGCAACCATAAAAATCGCCCTGAAATAAAAGCGTTGTTGTTGGATAAAAATCTTACATCAGCTTCTAATCAACGTCAAAGCAGCAGCTTAGGATACAGCATGCTTTACACAGCAGTCCCAATTATGGAAGACGGTAAATTAGTTGGTTTTATGCGTGTAGCCGTGAGCCTTGAATTAATTGAATCAGCCATTACGCAATTGCAAATCAGTCTGATTATTATGGCAGGTGTTATTATTGTAGTGGCAACGCTCGTCATTATTATCATGGTGCGACGAATTGCCCGTCCCATCACAACAATTACAGACGTAACGCATAGTTTGGCAGAAAAAGACTATTCGCAACGCGTGATGTTATTGCCTAGTGGGGAAATTGGAGAATTAGCAAAATCGGTCAATTTACTTGGAGAAAAATTACAAAAAAATGTGTCTGAAATACAGGAAAAAGAACTGCGTTTAACAGGTGTGTTGAACAACCTCGTCAGTGGTGTTTTATTAGTCAATATGGAGCATCGTATCACCTTGGCTAATCCAGCCATGTTTGAACTGATGGAAAAAAATCCGCTCAATCATAATTATTTTGAAGTTTTGCCAAGTTACCAGTTAAGTAATCTCATCAAACAAGCATTTAAAACGGGAGATAAACAACAAGCAGAAGTGATTCTTTATGGTCACAACTCAGAGAAGCGTGTGGATGCTAATGTTGTACCCATTCAAGATAAACACAATCAGCGTTTAACGGGTGTTATATTGGTCTTGCACGATATTACAGAGATTCGCCATTTAGAAACGTTGCGTTCTGAATTTGTATCGAATGTATCACATGAATTAAAGACCCCTGTCACGTCAATCAAAGGCTTTTCTGAAACACTCTTAGATGGTGCAGTAGAAGATCCTGAATTACGCAAAGAATTTTTAACAATTATTCGAGATGAAAGTAATCGTTTAACCCGTTTGATTGAAGATATTTTACAATTATCTAAAATTGAACAACAACAGATTAAGCCGCATTTTGAAAGTGTGGATTTTGTCGATGTTGTTCAACGGGTACTCAAAGTTGTGCGTAAGCCATTAAAAGAAAAGCGGATTGAACTGGTGTTAAATTTACCAGAAAGTTACCCACTCACAAGCGAGAGTGATGGTCTGCACCAGATTGCGTTGAATTTGATTAGCAATGCGATTACCTATACACCTGCAGATGGCCGTATCGAATTGTCAATCGAAAACGCAGTAGAACAGGCACACGTTGTATTCCGTGTCAGTGATACAGGTATTGGCATTCCAGAAGACGATCAACAGCGTGTGTTTGAACGATTTTATCGTGTGCATAAATCAAGAGAACGTGAAACAGGTGGGACAGGATTAGGCCTATCGATTGTGAAGCATTTAGTGGAACGTTATCATGGTGAAATTACTTTAACATCAGTGGAAGATGAAGGCACAACCTTTGAAGTTATTTTACCGACCCATCCTTTAAATTAATATAAAAGACGACCTTTACATAAACTTTACAAATTCTCAATAAACTATTGATGTTTATTGATTATGATGAGTTTAAGAGAAAAGGGCGTCTTTTTTTTATGGACGTCAAAAGAGAGTAGGGAATAAACAATGAGTGAAATAACAAGATCAAATAAAAAAAACCTTGAACGATTTGGGAAAATAATTAGTTTTATCTGTGTCTCTGTCATGGCCATTGGTGCATTAGTCATTATTTATTTTGTTGCCTCAAAAGGATTATCAACCTTTTTTGTCAATAAAGTATCAATTTGGTCATTCTTAACAGGCCAAGATTGGCAACCGTCAAAAGTAGATGCCAGTGGTAATCCGTTAGTGGGTGCATTGCCGATGATCATCGGATCATTTGGAGTAACGCTCTTGGCAGCGCTCATTGCAGCCCCTCTTGCTATTGGAGCCGCCATTTTTATGGTAGAAATATCACCTAAATTTGGTAAACGTATTTTACAACCCGTGATTGAATTACTCGTTGGTATTCCATCCGTTGTCTACGGTTTAATCGGATTGAGTGTAATTGTACCGATGATGCGTCATTTCTTTGGAGGGACCGGCTTTGGTATCGGCGCCGGAACGCTCGTGTTAACAGTAATGATTTTACCGACAGTCACAAGTTTATCCGTGGATGCCATTTCAGCCGTTCCACGACATTATCGTGAAGCATCACTCGCTTTAGGCGCGACTCGTTGGCAAACAATTTGGGGTGTTATCCTTAAAAGTTGCCGCTCAGGTTTATTAACCGCTTTAGTATTTGGGATGGCACGTGCGTTTGGTGAAGCCTTAGCCGTTCAAATGGTAATTGGGAACGCAGCGATTATGCCAACATCATTAGTAGAGCCAGCCTCAACATTAACGAGTATTTTAACAATGAGTATGGGAAATACAATTCCAGGTCAACTTGAAAACAATGTGTTATGGTCACTCGCGTTAGTCTTGTTATTAATGTCACTATTCTTTATTATCATCGTTCGATTGATCGGAAAGCGAGGGAGCATTAAATGAATTCAAAATTAAAAGATCGGTTTGCAACATCAATCCTCTATGTGATTGCCGGTATTATTTGTGCATTGCTGTTAGGTATCATCGGTTATGTTTTGGTACTAGGCGTGCCACAAATTAGTTGGAATTTTTTAACAGCCCCGTCCGAATCATTTTCAGCAGGTGGTGGGATTGGACCACAGTTGTTCAACTCCTTCTATCTTTTATTCTTAACTCTATGTATCAGTGTTCCGATTTCATTAGGAGCAGCTATCTATCTGTCGGAATATGCGAAAGATAATTGGATCACTAAAAGCGTGCGTTTAATGGTAGAAGTATTATCATCATTACCCTCTATCGTTGTGGGACTCTTTGGCTTCTTAATCTTCGTTATCTACTTCGGTTGGAGTTTTTCAATCTTGTCAGGTGCCTTGGCATTGACGTTGTTCAACTTACCCATCTTAGTACGTGTAATGGAAGAATCGTTAAAATCAGTTGCGTCAACGCAACGTGAAGCCGGTTTAGCATTAGGGTTAACACGCTGGGAAACAGTTATTTATGTGTTGGTGCCAACAGCTTTACCAGGTATTATCACAGGAATCATCTTATCTGCAGGACGTGTTTTTGGTGAAGCTGCAGCCTTAATTTATACAGCTGGACAAAATGCACCTGCTTTGAACTTTGCGAATTTTAATATCTTTAGTCAAGAATCGCCATGGAATATTATGCGACCAGCTGAAACGTTAGCTGTACATATTTGGAAAGTAAACAGCGAAGGGGTTGTACCCGATGCCACCGCTATTTCAAACGGGACAGCAGCTATTTTGATTATCGCGATTTTATTGTTTAATGTATTAGCACGTGTGATTGGAAAATATGTCTATCGTTTGATGACATCATCATAAAGGAGTGACGGAAATGTCAGAATTTGCAATTGAAACAAAAAAACTTAATGTCCACTATGGCGACAAACATGCCATTAAAGATGTCAGCTTGGCTTTTCCAAAAAACCAAGTTATTGCCTTAATTGGACCCTCAGGCTGTGGGAAATCGACTTATTTACGCTCACTCAACCGTATGAATGATGAAATTGAAGGGTGTCGTAGTGAAGGTCCTATCCTTTACCATGGACGTGATGTAAATACAGCTGCAGAAGATTTATATGAACTACGTAAAAATATCGGTATGGTGTTCCAAAAACCGAATCCTTTTACCAAATCTATCTACAAAAACATTACATTTGCGCTTAAACGCCACGGTATTAAGGAAAAACACGTGTTGGAAGAACGTGTTGAGAAAAGCTTAAAAGCCGCAGCCTTATGGGAAGAAGTAAAGGATACATTAAATAAAAGTGCTCTCAGTTTGTCAGGCGGACAACAACAACGTTTGTGTATCGCGCGAACAGTCGCAACGGAACCTGATATTTTGTTGTTGGATGAACCAGCATCAGCCCTAGATCCCATTTCAACATCTAAAATTGAAAATTTAATTACACAATTAAAAGAGCATTACACTATTATTATCGTGACACATAATATGCAACAAGCCGCACGAATTTCAGACAAAACAGCCTTCTTTTATCTGGGTGAAGTGATTGAATATAATGATACAGCAACGATATTCACGAACCCATCGCATGAAAGAACACAAGCGTATGTTTCAGGAAACTTTGGTTAGGAGGAACAGTCATGACAGTTGTAGAAACGAAAGCATTAAATTTATTTTACGGTAACAAGCAAGCGCTGTTCGACGTATCGCTTACGTTCCCTAAAAATCAAATCATTTCTTTAATAGGCCCTTCAGGCTGTGGGAAATCAACCTTTTTGAGAACCCTTAACCGTATGAACGACTTGATACCGAATGTGAAAACATCCGGTGACATTTTTGTTAAAGATATCAAAGTGACCTCTTCACGTACTGATTTAGTAGACCTACGTCAACGTGTAGGAATGGTGTTCCAGCAACCGAATCCTTTTCCATTTTCAATTTATGACAACGTTGCTTATGGCCCACGCTTACATGGGACAACAAATAAATGGGAACTCGATAAAATTGTGCAAGAAAGTTTGATGAAAGCATCGTTATGGGAAGAAGTACAAGATCGTATGCACACCTCAGCCTTAGGGTTATCAGGTGGACAACAACAACGTTTATGTATTGCGCGTGTGTTGGCAGTCAAACCAGAAATCATCTTGATGGATGAGCCAACAGCCGCGTTAGATCCAATATCAACAGCAAAGATTGAATCCTTGATTGTTGAATTGAAAGAGAAATACACCATATTGATTGTGACACATAATATGCAACAAGCATCACGTATCTCTGATTTAACAGCCTTTTTCTTAAACGGGCACGTCGTTGAATACGATGATACTAAAAATATCTTTTTAAATCCAAAAGAGAAAGAAACACAAGATTATATATCTGGCCGCTTTGGCTAAGAAGGAGGGTTACTTATGAATGGACGTCAATTGTTAGATCAAGAAATGAGAAATTTACAACAACAACTAGCTGAGATGGGATTGCTTGTAAACGAAGCAATTTTGAAAGCAGGAAAGGCATTTGCTACAAAAGATGCGGATGCAGCGAACGAAGTGATTCGTAACGATGAAGTAATTAATGAGAAAGAACAACAATTGGAGCAACATATCATTGAAGTGATTGCGCTTCAACAACCAGTAACCCTTGATTTACGTCGAGTGATTACGATGATTAAAATCAGTGCCGATTTGGAACGAATGGGCGATCACGCCGTTGTATTAGCTAAAGCCGCACGCTCAGCAGAAAAGCACGACATTGATATCTCGTTAAAAGAATGTGAAAAAATCACGCAATTATTGAGTGAAACATTAACAGAAACACTGGAAGCTTATGGTGAAATGAACGAGGAGAAAGCTAAAAAAATCGCCCTCAAAATCTTTTCAATCAACCAATTATCTCATCAGCTTGGCAAACAAATTTTATCAAACATTGTACCCTATCCAGAACACGTTAAACCCATCTCAAAATTATTTAATGGCATTAAAAGCTTTGAACGAATAGGCGCCTACACATTAAACATCTGTGAATGGGTCATCTATTTGAAAACAGGCACGATGGTCGAACTTGAAGAAGAAGAGTAAAAGTAAAAGT
>NZ_JAFYUW010000018.1:0-2721 GCF_017549435.1 Brochothrix sp. | reverse complement strand
GATGTTTTTAACCGATTCAGGTAAATCTGCATCTTTTAAAACAATGGTATGGTTTTTAGCACCTGTCAACGCTTGAACACGTTTTAAATTTTCACTACCTAGTTTATAAACATATTCTCCTACTGGTTTCGAACCAACAAACGATAATGCTTTTACATCTGGATGATCGCCTAAACGATTAACCACGTCATGAGCACCATAAACCATATTAAGCACGCCATCTGGCAAACCTGCTTGTTGGAACAGTTCAATTAGTCGCGCTGTAAGCAATGGTGTTTTTTCTGACGGCTTTAATACAAATGAATTTCCAAGAACAACAGCCATCGGGAACATCCAACACGGCACCATCATCGGGAAGTTGAAAGGCGTTATGCCTGCAACAACGCCAATTGGATAACGGTAGTTTGTTGCTTCAACATCCGTTGCAATCGACGCCAACGAATCGCCCATGTATAGTGAAGGCGCACCTGCTGCAAATTCAATATTTTCGATACCACGTTGAACTTCGCCAAGCGCTTCCGATAAATTTTTACCATTTTCGACAGTGATGATTTTTGCCAACTCTTCTTTATGCTCAACTACAAGGTTTTGATATTTAAAAAGAATACGTGCACGTTTTGGAACGGCCACGTTCTTCCACTTTTCAAATGCTGCTTGCGCAACCTCAACTGCATAATCAACATCAGTTTTTGTGGATAAAGGAACACGTGCAATCACTTCTTTCGTAGCCGGGTTAGTTACCTCTTCGTATTTATCTGTTTCACTAGCTACCCATTTACCACCAATAAAATTTTTCAACTCTTGAATCTGTACCATGTTTTTTCCTCCTCAGATTGTTTAATTATTTGTTAACGCTTACACTATAGAAGAAAATAGATAAACATTACCTGATCATCTACCTTCTTGTTGTTGGTAATGTTTTGGTTACCTTTCGATTACATCGTACATTTTTTAGCAACAATTGTCAACACTTGTCCTTAAATATTACAAAAACTTTCTAAAAATTGATAAAAAAAGACTTTTATGCCTATATTAAAGTTAAATATTGATTAACTTTTGAGTATATGTTATCTTTTATAAGAAGATGTGTCACTTCAATTAGCGAATCACTAAGGAGGATAGCAAATGAAGGCCAAGCGATTAATAGAAATCGAAAATTACATCGAGTTAAAAGGTTCTGTTTCGCTCGATGAACTCTGTGAACATTTTGATGTCTCTAAAAATACGATTCGAAGAGATATTAATCTCATTATCGAAAATGGTAAGGTTGAAAAAGTATATGGCGGAGTTAAATCATTAGTTAATAGCGAGCTCGTTGCATTTGAACATCGCCACATTACAAACCAGACAACAAAACATCATATCGCAGCAGCAGCAGCAGCCACTTTAATAGAAGATGATGATTTTATCTTTATCGATTCCGGCACGACTACCGTTGGTATCATTGATCAATTGCCACCAAATATCAATATCACCATTTTGACAAACAGTTTAGATATTATCAATTCAGCATCGGCTTTTGAAAACATCCGCTTACTGTTAGTCGGCAACACATATAAACCCGAAACACGCTCATTTGTGGGGCTAAACATCGAAAGTATCATCGGCAAATATAATATTTCAAAAGCGTTTATGGCTGCAAGTGCTGTTTCAATCGAGAATGGCTTAACTAATTCCGATTTAATGGAATATGACATTAAACGCAATGTCGTTGCCCGAGCAACGAACATATACTTATTAGTAGATCATTCAAAATTTGATAAATCTACACTCTTAACTTATGCCGCTCTTGAACAAATCGATGGTATTATTACTGATCAAAGACTTACTGCGGAATACCAACAATTCTGTCACACCCATCATATCGATGTTATCGATACAAATATTACTGAAACCAGGAGGATATAACATGCCATTATTTAAATTTGATGTATTAGAAGGTCGTACTGACGAACAACTCCGTCAGCTGTTAGATGTCACTCATGTAGCGATGGTTGAAGCACTTGAAGTACCTGAGCTAGATCGTTACCAAGTTGTTAACCAACATAAACCTGCTGAAATGGTTATTCATGACACAGGTTTAGGCTTCACACGTTCAAAAAACTTTGTTTTAATAACGATTATTAGCAATAAACGCACACCCGAAAAGAAACAAAAACTTTATCAATTAGTTACTGAAAGACTAGAAGCAGAATGCGGTATTTCAAAAGACGATGTGATGTTCTCAGTTGTTGAAAACACCGATGTCGATTGGAGTTTCGGCCATGGAGAAGCACAATTTATTACTGGAAAGCTCTAATAATTGATAAGAAACTAGAACTTATTCTAGCTTGAGGCTGAAGATAAACGCTATTCCAGGTCGTCACTCCTTACTCAATCTGGATTATGTACAATTAGTACGCGCACCATCATTCACTCGTCGTTCCTACGATAACAGCATTTCTAATCAGTCTGCTCATATCGTAGTCAAAGTTCTTTAAATCAGCTTAAAATAAAAAAGTAGTTTTTCGAGACTTTGTCTACAATTTGAAACTAGAATAATTTCTAGTTTCTTTTTTTGCATAAAAAAAGACGATGAAACATCCATCATCTACTTTTTTTGACGTTCATAATACATTCCACGGCCACTTGGACCAACCGGTTCAAAACGATACTGCGCATACAATTTATGCGCTTCGCCATCGGCAATCAAACTCACATAACTGTCTTCAAATATTGCCG
>NZ_JAFYUW010000146.1:0-5309 GCF_017549435.1 Brochothrix sp. | reverse complement strand
TGTGATGACAGGTAAAAACATAACAATTAACACAGAGACGCCGGCAGGTGAAAAAGCTCGAGCTGCAGGTAATGAAGTGGCTCGTAAGATCGCTAATGAGGGTATTGTATTGATGAAAAACGAAGATAGAAGTCTACCATTAGACGATAAAACCGTTAATGTATTTGGAACAGCTTCATTTGATTTCCGTTACGGTGGGGGCGGTTCTGGTGGAATTGATACATCAGAAGCCGTTAATTTATTTGATGGTTTGAAGAATGCGGGCATTGAGTATAATAAGCAATTATATCAATTTTATACAGAACTCGATGAGGTTAAGGCACTCCAAAAGCAAAAAAATGAAAATGGTTTAACGCAAGTTCTGAAATCGATGGTTTCAGGAACCGATAAAGATGAACCGAATGTTTCTTATTTGAAAGATAATGTGCTAAAACAGGCTAAAGATTATTCAGATAATGCCGTGGTATTACTTACAAGTTCGTGTGTTGAAAGTAGTGATATGTCAGAGGAGCAGTTACGATTAACGGCGAATAAAAAAGCGCTAATTAAAAAAGTGGCAGAAAACTTTGAAAATGTGACTATTGTCGTCAATGCAGGTAATGCGCTTGAATCAGGTTATCTAGAAGAATTCCCGCAGATTAAATCGATTGTTTGGGTGGGTATACCAGGGCCATTCGGTACGGAAGCTTTGGGTGATGTATTAGCGGGTAAAGTTAATCCATCGGGACGTTTAACAGATACGTATGCCTATAATAGTCAATCAGCGCCAGCAACTGAAAATTTTGGTGATTATAACTATACAAATTTAAAACAGTCATTTGTTAATTATCAAGAAGGGATATACATTGGGTATCGTTTTTACGAAACGTATTATAAAGGCGATGAACAAGGCTATCAAAAAGCAGTACAATTCCCTTACGGACATGGTTTAAGTTACACAACATTTGATTGGAAAGTAGCCAGTCAAAAAATGACTGACAAAAAAATAAGTGTTGAGGTAGAAGTGACAAATACAGGTAAGGTAGCAGGTAAAGACGTCGTACAACTTTATTATTCAGCACCGTATACAAAAGGTGGTTTAGAAAAAGCGGCAGTTGCTTTAGGTGCCTATGATAAAACAAAGGAGTTACAACCTGGAGAAAAACAAACGTTGAAACTATCATTTGCAACGAATGATATGGCATCATACGATTCTCAAACAGAGGAAGCCTATGTGCTAGATGAGGGTAAGTATCAGCTTAAGTTAGCAAAAAATGTGCATGATAAAGGAAAAAAATTAACGTATGAGGTTGCGAAGCGTCAAGTTATTAAAGAAGATTACGCAACGGGTACGACAATCAAAAATCAATTTGAGGCAAGCGAAGCAGGATTAACCTATTTATCACGTGATGATTGGAAAGGAACCTACCCGTCAGATAAAAAAATCAACGATGAAGCGCCACAATTTGTTTTAGATGATTTAGCAAAAACGCCAACAGATTCTAAGTTGGATATGCCGGCGTTTGGCAAAGATAATGGTCTGAAGTTAAGTGATTTAAAAAATCTAGCACATGATGATCCAAAGTGGGAGCAGTTCTTAGATCAATTTACGAAGGATGAATTAATTAATTATGTTGTAAAAGGAGCGTATCAAACAGAGGCGATTGACCGTTTAGGGATACCAGCTTCAATGTTATTGGATGGACCGGCTGGACTGAATTCGTTCTTCAAAAAGTTCAAAGCCGCCTCGTTCCCATCGGAAAATGTTTTGGCAGCAACATGGAGCAATGCGCTTGGTTATGAGATGGGTGAAGTAGTTGGAAAGGAAGCAAAAGTATATGGCGTTCATGGTTGGTATGCGCCTGCTGTTAATCTTCATCGAACAGCAATGGGTGGACGTAACTTTGAATACTTTTCAGAAGACCCGCTATTATCAGGAAAGATGGGGGCTGCTGTAATAAAAGGAGCGCAAGAGCAAGATATTATTGTATTTATGAAGCATTTTGCGATGAATGATCAAGAAAAAAATGCCCGCTCAGGTTTATATGTTTGGGGGAACGAACAATCGATTCGTGAATTGCATTTACGCCCCTTTGAAATAGCCGTGAAAGAAGGTAAGAATTTAGGAACAATGTCAAGTTTTAGTATGATTAATGGTAAATGGGCAGGTGGCAATACAGAGTTGTTAAATGATGTATTACGTGATGAGTGGGGCTTTAAAGGGATGGTTTCGAGTGATGCTGTTTTTGGTTTCATGCATGCGGATGATGCCATTGTAGCGGGTAATGATTTAATGCTCGATACAATGAGTGCGCCTAAAAATATAAAACGGATTGAGCAAGCCTATAAAGCAGATCCATCTGGCACAGCATTAGGGCTTAGAACAAGTGTGCATAATATTTTATATGCGTTATTACAAACATATTTAATTAAATAAAAGTTAGAGCAGAGGGGGTGAATCACGTTGAAATATGAAGCGTTGATTAACAAGATGACACTAGAAGAAAAAGCATCACTGATGTCAGGAGAAAATTTTTGGAATACAAAAGCGATTAAACGCTTAAATATCCCAGGGATCATGATGACAGATGGACCGCACGGTTTAAGGAAACAAGGTGGGAAAGCCGATCACTTGGGACTTAATGCGAGTATTCCAGCCACGTGTTATCCGACTGCAGCCACGTTGGCGAATAGTTGGGATAAGCAACTGGTTGAAGAAGTGGGGCAGTTTTTAGCGCGGGAATGTGTCTCTGAAAATGTGAGTGCCATACTAGGTCCCGGTTTAAATATAAAACGTAATCCGCTTTGCGGACGTAACTTTGAATATTTTTCAGAAGA
This sequence comes from Brochothrix sp., assembly GCF_017549435.1. NCBI lineage: Bacteria > Bacillati > Bacillota > Bacilli > Caryophanales > Listeriaceae > Brochothrix > Brochothrix sp. Next base: position 2,492 of record NZ_JAFYUW010000146.1, on the reverse strand, counting down.
CCCATTTCTAACGGGAACTTTAGCGAGTGCACAAGTAACGGGGATTCAAAGTGAGGGTGTAGCAGCTTGCCCTAAACACTTTGCGGTTAACAGTCAAGAACACATGCGTATGACGATCGATGAAATTGTGGATGAGCGCTCATTGCGTGAACTTTATCTAGAAGGCTTTCGTCGAGTGGTAGAAAAAGCGGCGCCGCAAATGATGATGTCATCGTATAATAAAATTAATGGTATCTATGCCAATGAACATCCTCATCTTATGAATGAAATTTTGTATGATGAATGTAACTATCAAGGTGTGGTTGTGACAGACTGGGGCGGCAATAATGAGCGTGTAGCAGGTTTAAAGGCGGGTAATCAATTGGAGATGCCCGCTACTAACGGCATTACTGATAAGGAAATTGTTGAGGCTGTTACGGACGGTAATCTTGCGGAAACGATTCTTGATGAAGCTGTTGATCGCATGTTATCACTTGTTTTCACGACTCATGCAGTGGCAGAAAGAGAGTTAACAATTGATTTGGAAGAACATCATCAGAAGGCTGTGGAAGCTGCAAAACGTTCAATGGTATTATTAAAAAATTCAGCTGAAATTTTACCGTTACACCCACAAGAAAAAGTGGCCATTGTGGGTGATTTTGCGAACAAACCACGTTACCAAGGTGCGGGAAGTTCTTTGATTAATCCCACGCAACTTCAAAGCCCGTTGGAACTGTTGGAGAAAACGCAGTTGGATGTAGTGGGCTATGCACAAGGTTTCAAGCGGATGGGTGGCAAAAGCAAATCGTTAATCAAACAAGCGGTTGAACTTGCTGGAAATGCAGATAAAGTGTTAGTGTTTATGGGGTTGGATGAGAGTAGTGAAGCGGAGGGGATAGATCGAGATACGCTTGAATTACCTGACAATCAATTGCAACTTATCAACGAATTACTAAAAGTAAATCAAGAAATCGTAGTTGTCTTAGCAGGTGGTGGCGTTCTTGAGTTGCCTTTTGCTGATGAGTCAGGTGTGAAAGGTCTAGTGCATACGTATCTTGCAGGTCAAGGAAGCGCAGAAGCTTTGATCGCAGTGTTATTAGGTGAATACAATCCTAGTGGAAAGCTCAGTGAAAGTTACCCCTTTACCTATGGGGATGTTCCATCAGCACCCTATTATCCAGGGCGAGAAGCGACGTCTGAACATCGTGAAGGTTTGTTTATTGGTTATCGTTATTTTGATACGATGAACGTGCCGGTGCGTTATTCGTTTGGTTATGGTCTATCCTATACGCAGTTTGCCTATTCGAACATTGTTCGCACAGATCTAAGTGTGTCGTTTAATATAACGAATACGGGGAAAGTTGCGGGTGAAGAAATCGCCCAACTTTATGTTGAAAAGGCCGATACAAAAATCATTCGAGCAAAACGCGAATTAAAAGGGTATGCAAAGGTGAGGCTAGAACCCGGTGAGACTAAAACGATTACAATAAATTTGGACGAGCAAGCTTTTGCTTATTATAGTGTGATGCATGAAGATTGGGCAATTGAAGCGGGGGTATACCGTATTCAAATAGGAAGTTCACTACAAGATATTCGTTTAGAAACAACAATTGAATGTGCTGCTAAAAATGAGAGTGATGAATTTAATCTAGATAGGTATCCTGAATATGCATCTGGAAATATTCAGGCGATATCCGATGAGGAGTTTCACAAACTATTAGGTTATTATCCGCCGGCTGCGTTATGGTCACCTGCTGATCCATTGGGAATGAATGATACTATTGCACAAGCTAAAAATAAAAATTGGCTTGGTAAATTAACCTATGGCACAGTGATGTTAGTGAAAAACTGTCTAACTATCGTTAAACAGCCTCTGTGGGCGAATAATATTTACTTTGTATTGAACATGCCATTTCGACAGATTGAACGTTTCACTGGAGGCAAAGTTAGTCGTAAAAAAGTAGAACGTTACTTACGTTGGATAAACGGCAATACAAAGTAGTTTAAAAAGATAACTACTAATACTATCTTCTTAGTCTGAGCACCTTCCAAACAATTTGGAAGGTGCTTTTTTATTTTTCAGCAAATTTTTTTCTAGTACTTCAACTAAAACAATGGTTTGGTACTTAATTGCTTGAGAAATCTTCGTCTCATACTGTTCTCGTAAATGGATAAATCCGTAACGATGTCAGTAATTTCATAACGCTACAAAAAACCACTACAAGATCTGAAATTTCTAGTCTAATGAGTGATTTTTTAGCATTCCAATTTGGATAAAGTAAAACGAGCTTGTCGTTCTTTCGCTTTTCTCCAGAATTTCAAGCTTACTTTATCAAAATTTCATAAACGCAAAAAAATCACTAGACCTGAAAATCAAATTGGAGTATAGACATGAACCAGTCTATAACAATTTAATTTCCCTAGTCTAATGAGTGATTTTTTAGCAATCCAATTTGGATAAAGTAAAACGAGCTTGTTATTCTTTCACTTTTCTCCAGAATTCCAAGCTTACT
>NZ_JAFYUW010000145.1:0-8945 GCF_017549435.1 Brochothrix sp. | reverse complement strand
TTATACATTAATCAGAACAGTTTATAATACATTCAAAAAATACGTCATTAAGCGCATTTTTGCATTCCGTCTACAAAGTAGCAAGCCACATTCCTAGAAAATTAAAAGCACTTCTTGACTGATATTTTCAAAGAGTGCTCTTTTAGCGGTAGTCTGAATCGTACAACTCTGCTTTGTTTTTAAGTAGTAATTTCCAATACATTTTTAGTTTACGATAAATCTTCTTATCTTCTGGGCGTGAAGTATTATAGCGGTTCATGAGCTTGATACGTGTTTGATTGAGCGAGCGCATCACTAATTGAACTAAATGGAAAACGATCAATAATGACAATTGCGGTTGGGAAAACGTCTCTAATTAGAAACGTATAAGGTGCATTCATATCTACCACTATAGTTTTTACAGAAGCTCTCGCTTCATAGGAATAATTTTAAAAATAGTCCTTCAAATGATGCAATCTTCGAGTAGGCAAGATATCTATAATTTCATGTTTTCTTTCATCAGTGAAAATTCACCAACGCCATAAATTATAGAGCTAAAATTTTGTAGACAGAGCTCACTATAGGTAAGTTTTACAAACTACATGGTACTTTTCACAATCAAACATGGATGTAGTGAGCCTTAACCAATTGCTAAGCATGTTGTGTCTATTGAGTTTTTTGCTTTAAATCCCCCATCGTATGCTTTTATCAGTTATCGCCTCTCCTTTTAAAATCAAAAATAGTTAACAACTTTTACTCTATTTATATAAAAAGTTCACAAAATGAAATGAAAGCGTTACCAATTAAAAAGAAGTAAGAAAATGAAAGTATATACTAGATTGTATACAGTATGAATAAGTTCAAAAGTATAACTAAAAACTGTACCACTTATCGTACTGTATAAAAGTTATTTTCATTGAACAAATATAAAATTTTTAAAAAGAGAGGAGCATGTTCAAAAAAAGTTAAATTATATGTATGCTTTAACAAGCGCTTATATCGAAAAACACTCAATAAGAATTTAAAATCTAATTAAAAGAGGGATGAATTTATGAAAAAATTAATTACAGCAGGTCTTATGGTATCTTTATGTATGGTTGGTCTTCAAACAGTTAATGTTAATGCTTCGACAAATAATCATCAGATATCAACAGTAAAATCAACAAACATCAATTCAGAAAAAGAACAAGCTATGGCAAAAAACACTCTTTTGCGTGATATTAAAGTGATTTCTTTAAAACAATGGAATGCCAATATTTTTAAAATCGCAACTATGTCAACAAACAAACAACTACAAGAATTTAATGATTACTTCATTTTCACTATACTAACAACGCCTCATGGTTCAGTAAAATAATTAAAACAGAATGTATTGATGGATAGTAATTCTTTCCATAAAAAACACTAAAGGATGCAAATTCCCACTAATCAATTGGGAATTTGCATCCTTGTTTTTTTATAATCCACGGTTAATATGTTTTTCTTTCAAATACGAACAAGACATTTAACTCTATTAAAATAAATAACTAGTTCTAAAAACACTTTTCTTTATGATGATTTTTTAATAGAACTTCTATACAATGAATTATATTTTCGAAAAGATCACTCTCATTTACTACCCACATTCTATAAACCAAAAAACTCACTAGACATGGAAGCTAAAATTCCTTAGTCTAGTGAGATACTTCTAATTTATCATTCCAAATGTGCTAACATTTTAGACACCCATCAAGATGCATTTATTAAATATAATACAGATTATCTGATGGATAGACTGGATCACAGGTGATATCTAAACCTAATTTACGGAGTGTTTGTTCATCATTATCATTCAACATCACTGTCGAATGCGCTTGAACGCCATTTAATTCAGATAACTTATCGTAAGCTAACTGCGCCGTTGGGTTTGTTACTGCACTAATTGCTAAAGCAATTAATACTTCGCTTGCACTAAGTGCCGTAAGTTTATGATGTAACTCATTTTTTTTCATTTCTTGAATCGTTTCTAAAATAACAGGTGATAATAATAAAATCTCATCTGATATATTAGCAAATGTCTTGATAGCATTAAGAATCGCTGCCGCACAGGTATCCATCAATGCTGTTGTTTTTCCTGTGATAATACGACCGTCATTTAGCTCTAATGCAATCACAGCAGGCATATCATTGTTACCTGTCGTTTCTTTGAGACGCATTGCATAATCACGTGCAGGTTGCACAGATTTACGATCTTCTTTCTTGAGCTCAACTTCTTCCATAATCAACTTGATGCGATTTAAAGTATCTTCATCTAAAAGTCCCTTTTTAAAATCACATTCTGTGGCAAAACAACGACGAATAATTTCTTGTTTCGATGCTTCTTGAATTGCAGCATCGTCTGTAATACCAAAACCAACACGGTTAACACCCATATCAGTTGGTGAATGATAGACAGATTCTTTACCTGTAATTTTTTCAATCATTCGTTTAATGACTGGGAACGTTTCAACATCGCGATTATAGTTAACCGCTACTTCTTGATACGAATCATAGTGAAATGAATCAATCATATTCACATCTTTCAAGTCAACTGTTGCTGCTTCATAAGCGATATTGAGTGGGTGCTTCAAGGGTACATTCCAAACAGGGAATGTCTCAAATTTAGAGTACCCTGCTTCGCGACCTTGATGACTTTCATGATAAAGTTGATTTAAACAAGTTGCTAATTTACCGCTACCAGGTCCTGGTGCAGTGACAACGACAATCGGTTTTGTTGTTGGAATATAAGCATTTTTGCCAAATCCTTCTTCGCTAACAATTTTATCAATATTAGAAGGATAATCTTCAATTGCAGCGTGTTTAAACACCTTAATATCACGGCGCTCTAGCTTGTTAATAAATAATTTTGTAGAGGGCTGACCACTATAACGTGTGATGACAACACTGTTAACTTCTAAGCCAAATTCACGTAACTCATCAATTTGTCTCAAAATATCTTTGTCGTATGTAATACCATAATCACCACGTACTTTATTACGTTCAATGTCGCCTGCGTAAACGCACATCAAAATTTCTGTCTTATCTTTTAGCTTTTGTAACAATTTAATTTTGGCATCTTCATCAAATCCCGGTAACACACGTTTAGCATGTTTATCACCAATCAATTTACCGCCAAATTCTAAATAGAGTTTATCATAGTCATTAACACGTTCTAAAATATATTTTGATTGCTCTTCAATATATTTTTGTGGATCGAATCCTACTTTTGTCATTTTAAGGCCCCCGTTAATTTTGTCGCTCATTTTATTTTCCGTGTATTCAACACATTCTTCTCTATTATAGACGATTGAGATAGATTGACAACCTCTTATAGCGATTAATTCAATCGCAAAATGGCAAGGTTTTTACATAATGCGACATAAGCTATTGAGGAAGGTCTCTAAAAGACTATTCTAGAGACTTTCCTAATAATCGTAGCATCTTATCTCTACTTGATAGACTTCTCGAAAGCAGCTAATTAAGTTACATCCAACACACCAAAAATTTTATCATTACATCGTATCTTTACCCATATGAGCTTCCCATTTAGCTGTCTTCTTCTCTAACAATTCACTAAAAGTAGCTTCAGTTGCCGTATCTTCTGCTGATAATTTTTCAAACAACGCCAATGCTACCAAAATAACATCTACACATTCTTCCTGTGCATCTGCCATCGATAATTTTTTATAAACGCTGCCACTACTATTACCAGCTGATAAAATTGCTTGAGCGACTTCGCCAGTTTCTTCAGCTAATTTCAAAGCCATTTGTTCTAATGTTTTAGGTTCACGCTTTGCTAATGCTAATATTGATTGAATATTATTTTGCATGCCTTCATCCCCTTTATTTTGATTATGTATACGCTTCTTCTTTATCCGCAAACCCTTTTTCGTAGTGCAATTCACTCATTTCAACTTCTAACTTATCGCCTTGGGGGCTACAAGCATATACACCGATTTGCAGTGGTTCGGCTGTGGGTTTCATGTGAAACAAGCGGATTGTCTCCCACTTTTCACCCTCTATAGAAGTTGCAACATAAACAGTTTCGCCGATTTTTATTATTCTGAAATAATAGCTATCACGGTCAGGTACTGCCATTGTTGCCCAATCAGAAAAGCCATCTTTTGTTACAACTGAACCTAATTTATTATCTGCCTCTGGAATATATTCAACAGATGTTTTTGCCCAGTTACCTTCATCTAATCGCAACATTAATCCGGCTTGATCATACCTTTGCTGTGGCAACATTTTTATTTTCACTGAGAATAAAAAATTATCTACTGCTTCAGTACTTAAAAAATGACCATCATCACGTTTAAAACCATAGTGTGTTTGTTGCCAAAAGTCCGTGTCTTTTTTCGTTGTGACAATCAACAGCTCTTTTTCTGTATCCACCTGCATTTCTGCTGGTGCATTATACCAAGACATTGTTGGATATAAATCATTAAATGTCATACTCTTTTGCCCCCTTTATTAAAATGAGTATTCTCTCTCTTATTTTAGCATGATTGTGAGATAAACTCTTGTGGCTTCAATCCTTAGGCTGATATCTTTGCTTTCAAGCCATTCTTTGTTAGAGTGGGGGTATATTTGTGATACACTCACAGACATCATATCGTTAGTTAACATCGTTAACTCAGAAAAGGAGTTTTTTTCATGAAATTAAGTATTTTAGATCAGGCTGTTGTTCCCAAAAACACCGATGCAAGCGAGGCGCTAAACAATGCCGTTGAGCTTGCAATTGTGGGTGAAGAATTAGGTTATGAACGTATTTGGTTAGCAGAACATCATAATAACGAAGGTATTGCCAGTTCTGCACCCGAAATAACAATGGCTCATATCGCAGCTAAAACAAAACGTATTCATGTTGGTTCTGGCGGTACGATGGTGATGCATTACGCACCTTACAAGCTTGCTGAAACATTTAAAACACTCAGTGCACTTTCACCCGGTCGTGTTGATTTCGGCGCTGGACGCGCACCAGGAGGCGATCATTATTCAACTATGGCACTATCAGAAGGACGTCCACCAGCTTATGACTCCGCCTATACAAAAATTAGAGAAGCGCTCGCCTTGATGAATGACCAAATGCCAGAGAACCCACTCTATCATAATGCTTTTGCTGTGCCACTTAACGTCACACTACCCACCGCTTGGTTACTTGGTTCTACAGGTGATAGCGCCTATCAAGCTGGTCGCATGGGACTTGGTTATTCTTACGCTCAGTTTTTCACAGGGAAAATGGAACCTGATGTTTTCAAACGTTACCGTGAAAGTTTTTCACCCTCTTACTTCATGGAAAAACCTAACATCATTGTTTGTTATATGATTACTGTCGCTGAAACGATTGAAGAAGCAGAATACGAAGCATTGCCTGCTGATATCTCACGTTTAAACTTAATGAGAGGTCGGTTAGAACAACGTCTTTCTCCTGAAGAAGCACAAAATTATCCCTTAACAGAGCGTGATCGTTTGGCGATTAGTGAAAATCGTAAAGCACATCTTGTAGGTACACCTGCAATGATTAAAGATATGCTAGAAGCAGAGCAAGCCTTACACGGTTTTGATGAAGCAATGATTTTATGTCCACCTTATGCACAATCAAAACGTCTTGAAATGTACCGTTTGTTAGCAGATACCTTTATAACACAATAAATAAAAGAACCGACCTCAAAAGTTAGATCATCATCTAATTTTTTGAAGGTCGGTTTTTTGGGGGCTAACATAAGCATTACATTTAATTTGCAGCGTTAAACAGCTCGCTTTTTTTATTTTTAATCCATTCTTTTTAAAAAGTCTTTATCAATTTGCACAGCATATTTCTCCATAATTGCTGTCCAAACCTCACCTGTTGGATCACCTGTTTCAGTGAAAATCGTTTGCATTTTTTCTATTTGAGCCGCACTGATCTTATCATCAATTGCTTTACCCGAAGCAGTAACATAGACGTTTTTCTTACGTTTATCCTCACTGTTTTGAATAGTTTCGACCCACCCTTTGTCCACTAACTCTTGCATGGGACGGTTCAATGCTTGCTTGGTAATATCCAGCACATCTAATAATTCCTTCACCGTCAGACCAGGCATCCGCACTACAAAAAATAAAATACGTCGATGAACCTTGCTCAACTGATAGTGTTCAACTAAATCATCCGCTGTTTTGATAAACGAACGGTAACCAAAATAAAACAAGGCGAGCTTCTTATCAAAGTCTACTTTTTTATCTGCCAATATACTCATTCCTTCCCGCCATAATAATGTGTTAATTATAGCATATTTCAGAAAATTGAATTATAGGTCAATCAAGTTGACTTATTATACCGATAGGGCTATAGTGTAATTGAAATAGAATATTAGGAGGAGATAGACATGTATACAATTGGCGATTATTTATTAGATCGTTTAAACGAATTAGGCGTTGAAGATATTTTTGGTGTTCCTGGTGATTACAATCTCACTTTCCTAGATCATATTACTGCTCACCCACAGTTATCTTGGGTCGGAAATGCCAATGAATTAAATGCTGCTTATGCAGCAGATGGTTATGCTCGTACAAAAGGTTTCGCTGCTTTAGTGACAACTTTCGGTGTGGGTGAACTTAGTGCTATCAATGGGTTAGCTGGTAGCTTCGCTGAACGTGTTCCCGTGATTGAAATTGTCGGTTCGCCCGTATCTACAGTACAAACCGATAAGAAATTAGTCCATCATACGCTAGGAGATGGCGATTTCTTACACTTTGAAAAAATGCATGATGCGGTGACCGTTGCAAGTGCTCATTTAACCATCCAAAATGCGACTTCTGAAATTGATCGTGTGCTTACAACAGCCTTATCATTACGTCGTCCTGGTTATATTAATTTACCGATTGATGTTGCAGCTGCTCCTGCAGAAAAAGCACAAAAAAAATTACAGCTAAAAGTGACATCGCCAATCGATAGTACTCTGTTAGAAAAAATCCAAACAGCCTTGTCTTCGGCAAAACAACCTGTTTTTATTACGGGACATGAAATCCAAAGTTATCATTTAGAAGATACTGTCGCTAAAATTGCTGCGCATACAACTGTTCCTGTTGCTGCTCTTTCTTTAGGAAAAAGTAGTATCGATGAAACACACCCACAATTTGTTGGTATCTATTCAGGGGCTTTAACAGCAGAACCCTTAAAAACTTACGTAGATAATGCTGACCTTGTTATTTTACTGGGTGCGCAACTAACGGATACTGCAACCAGTGGTTTCAGTCAAAGTTTCAGTGCTTCTAAAATCATCGCTATTCATCCTGAAACAACAACTGTTTTCGGACATGATTATCCTTCAAATGACTTCAAAGAACTCGTTGAAGCGTTAACTACGATTGATTATCGTATGGAAACAAGTGCAGCGTTAAAAACAATGCCTTCTACTAAAGAATTCATTGCGACTGATACGCTCTTAACACAAAATCGTTTTTGGGAAGCGATTGAAACCAATTTCAAACAAAACGACACCATTGTTGCTGAACAAGGAACCTCTTTTTTCGGTATTACAAACACTCAGTTTAAAAAAGATATGCGTTTAATTGGGCAACCACTCTGGGGTTCAATTGGTTATACTTTCCCTGCAGCACTTGGAAGTCAACTTGCTGCTAGAAGCAAACGCCATCTTCTCTTTATCGGAGATGGTTCGTTACAACTTACCATTCAAGAACTCGGAATGGCATTACGTGCAAAATTAACACCACTTATTTTTGTTATTAACAACAATGGGTATACTGTTGAGCGTGAAATCCATGGGCCTAATGAGCGTTATAATGATATCCCTACATGGGACTATGCTCAGCTCCCAACTGTTTTTGGTGGCACGGACCAAAATGTAGCGACTTATAAAGTAACGACTGAAACAGAGTTAGCTGAAGCACTTGTAACCGCGCAAGCTGATACAACACGCTTACAATGGATTGAAGTCGTTATGGACCAAACAGATGCACCAGAATTATTAAAAGAAATGGGCCGTATTTTTGCCAAACAAAACACACACTAAAAATATTGTTAACGCTATGTAACACAAGATAGCTGCACTAAAAAAGGAGTAAACTCAAGAGTTTACTCCTTTTTGTGTTTAAAACAAAACCAGTTCGTTTAGCTATATTTGATAAACAGCTTAAGCTTCTCGTTTCATCATATGAGTGTTCAAAAAGACAATGTAATGAATGATGACATACAGTACCATTGCACAGGCAATAACTGTTTCAATGATTCCCGCCACATGTAAAAATTGTAGTTGTGGTAATTGTTTTGCACTTAATGTTAATGCTGTTGCTGATATTACCATCGGGAATGTCAACGCAGCATAACTTGGATAAAACGATAGACGTAGTACACGTGGTATTTGCAGTAATACAAACACATACAAAGCTTGAGCTAAACAAAGCAATGCAATCGCCAACCAACGAATTTCTCCACCATAAATCGTGATACATCCTGCTAGACATAATGAAGCCGGTGCAGCAATAATACCGATCAACGGGAGTGTTGCTTCTGGCATTTTTTTGTGCCAATAGACACGTTTAAATACAATTGGTAACACGATTACATACAGAGCTAATGCAATCCATAAAAAGGTTTTTCCTAGTGTTGGGTAAAAATTCAAGCTGGTAACGGGGATTACGCCAATACCAACATACATCACAAACCAACTAGGATATATTTTCCCAATATGCCAAGGAAAAACAAATCGTGCTGTAAAATAGATCATCAAACCAATGTGTAGTACAACAGCTACTAACCACAAAATTTGAGCTACAAGATGCCAACCAGCGAGCGGTTCTATGTAGGTTGCTAAAATCATTATTGCCATCGTAAATGTGGGTGTTACAGCAACGATTATTGGATTGTTAAAATCTGATCGCACATGACCTGGGTGTATCAATAGTTTCAATACTAATATAAAAACCATCACTCCACCTATAATTGC
>NZ_JAFYUW010000144.1:0-8193 GCF_017549435.1 Brochothrix sp. | reverse complement strand
TTTTTTTATTGTCGTGTAAAGTAAGGGAGCATTCGCTCTAAATCATCCATATTACGTACGTAAATGAGATGACGGCGAGTATTGGCAATAATTGCTAAAATACCATCTTCAGCAAGATTCATTTGGTCAATGGCATCATAACGAACAAAGAAATTGCCATAAAAGAAACCTTCTTTTTTAAAGCGGATTTTAGGTTGTCGTACAAAAGAAAGGATCAGGTAAAGGACTGTTAATGCTAATAATAAATAAGCATCCGTCATATTACCACCTTTGAAAAGAGTGATGATAAAAATCACTAAGAAGAGAGCAGCAAAAATGAGTGTATCCATGATATTACGTTTGCGCAATTGAATTGTCAAACTGGTTTTTCCCTTTAGCATGTCGATGATGAACGTATCATAAATGAGATAAAGTACGATAAGAACGACATAGCCTCCTAAAAACAAAGTGGTAAGAGACATGTGAGTACACCTCCGTCTGTGTTGTATTAATTATAGCATAAAATAAAAACAGGTAAGGCAAGGTGGATGTACGACCTCGCCTTACCTGCTTGATAATTTAGAATTATTTAAGCTAAGAAACCTACCCAGTAACCAAGGATACCGATTACGAAGAAACCGAAAATCAACCAAAGTGGATTAACTTTTCTCTTCAATAACCACATACATGCAAATGTTAAGAGTAACGGTACTAAACCAGGCATCAATTGATCTAAAATTGATTGAACAGTTGTTTCAACGACTTTACCATCTGCGCCTTTTACTTTAGAAAGAACGAATGGCATATTCACCGTGGTCCACTTATTAACCAATGCTCCCATGATGAAGAGTCCGAGAATTGAAGCACCTTCTGTTAATTTTTGTAAGAGACCACCACTCATGTCTCCAACAACAGCAGATCCTTTTTTATAACCGTAAGATACACCCCAGTAGCGGATGAAAAGTCGTACAGCATTGAAGAATACGAAGAATACAATCGGTCCAAGAATACTACCGTTCATTGCAAGTGACGCACCAAGTGCACCAGCTACCGGACGTAAAGTTCCCCAGAAAATGGGATCACCAACACCAGCTAAAGGTCCCATTAAACCAACTTTGATACCGTTGATGGCACCATCATCAATTGGAGCGCCGTTTGCGCGTTGTTCTTCCATCGCCAGTGTAACTCCGATAATTGGAGCGCCGACGTAAGGATGCGTATTAAAAAATTCTAAGTGACGTTTAATCGCAGCAACTCGTTCGGGTGAACCTTCAGGATATAGACGTTTAATCGCAGGCACCATAGCATAGGCATAACCTAATGCTTGCATACGCTCAAAGTTCCATGAACCTTGGAAGACATTGCTTCGATAAAAGACGTTACGTATATCTTTACTCGTTAATTGTTTTTCTAACTCTTGTACTTTTTCAGCCATGATTGTCTCCTCCTCCTTAGTCTAATTCGTCGTCTAAATCATTCGCCGGTGCGCCGTTTGCAGTTGCACCACCACCGCCATTATTACCATCTTTGTAATATTTAGGGTGTAATTGGATAAAGATAATTGCTAAGAAGGCACCGATAACACCTAAAGCAATTAGGTTGAACTGAGTGAATGCCGCTACAACGAATCCGAAGAAGAAGAAAGGCATTAAATAGTTGGCTTGCATCATGTTGATAACCATTGCATAACCGACAACAACGATCATACCACCGGCAACAGCAAGACCACCAGTAACAACATCAGGGATAGAGTCAAGCAAGTTTTTAATTGTATCAGTACCGACTGAGTAAGCAACGATTACCGCTGGAATAGCGATACGCATAGCTTGTAATAATAGTGCGGTGAGATGCAATCGAGATATGGCATTTAAATCGCCACGATCAGCAGCTTTATCTGCTGCATGTTGGAAACCAACTGTGATTGTACGAACTAAGATAGTTAATACTTGTCCAGCAGCAGCTAACGGAATAGCTAAAGCGATACCAGCACCAATACTTTGGCCACCACCGATAACTAAGATTGTTGAAATAATTGAAGCAAGAGCTGTATCAGGTGCAACAGCTGCACCGATGTTCATCCAGCCTAATGCGATTAATTGAAGTGAAGCACCAATCATAACACCTTGAGAGATGTCACCAAGCACTAAACCGATTAGCGTACAAGCGATTAAGGGCTGATGCGTTTGAAACTCGTCAAGGATGGAACCCATACCAGCAACACATGCTACTAAAAAGACCAGGATAATTTGTATAGTACCAATTTCCATGAGATTTTCCTCCTTTTCCTACAATAGTTTATTTGATTTTATCAAGCAATGTCATCATGTTGACTTTATGATCAGCAGCAACTTTTCGTGCTTCTAATTCAATTCCTTTATCATGCAATGTTTTGAATGCTGCGATATCAGTGTCATCAACAGAAATTGCATTTGTAACCATTTGTTTTCCTTCACGGAATGCCATACCACCAATGTTAACACTTGTGATATCGATACCATCTTCGATAACACGTACAACATCAGTTGGATTAGTGAAAAGGAACATGACTTTATCATCTGCATATTTGGCATTGTTGTACACGCGAGATGCTTTTGAAACATCAACAACATGTGCTTTAACACCGGGTGGTGCAACTTGTGTTAATAAAGTTTTACGAACAGTATCGGCAGCAACTTCATCAGATACAACGATAATGCGGTTTACACCTGTTTCTTTTGTCCAAACAGTGGCAACTTGACCGTGAATTAGACGGTCATCAATACGAGCTAATTTAATAATCATTTATAATTCCTCCTCATTCTCTTCTTCTGCAGCTCCCGACAAACTCTCTTTTAAGGATTTGATGCCGAACTGACCTGATGTAATTGCTGTTTGCACTAATTCAACTAAAGTCTGACTAGGACGCATTGAAAATGTTTCCAGTAACATTGGAATACTGACTCCAGTTACAACATCGGCATTCTCATCTTCAATAACGATACGGCTCGCCGCGTTGAAGGGGCTACCACCGAATAAATCGACAAGGAAGAGTAATCCTTCACTTGTATCAAGCTGTTGTGCTTCTTCGTTTAATTTATCGACTAACGTGTCTGCATTTTCTCCAGGCATAAAATCGATAAAACCAACATTACTTTGTTCTCCGATAATCATTTCAGTTGAGCGTAATAATTGCTCAGCAGAGGCACCATGTGTACCTATAACAATCGCAACTGTCATTTGTCTCACCTCATCTTTTTTTATTTATTTGGTCTACACTTTATATAATGCAAGATTCGTGCCAACTTTTTTGACGGGTATGGAAACGTTACCACATAAAGTGTTTCGTAAAAAAAGACACAAAAAAAGACAGTACAAGACACTAATTCTGCGGATGCTTTGAGTAGTGTCTTGTACTGTCGAAAATGTGCGACTGCTAATTTTGGATTTTTACATTTTCAATCATATCCATGAGATAAAATAGTTCACTGTCAGGCAATTTAATCTGTAGACTGGTTGAAAAGAGTAGCGCAATCGTTTGATAATCAACGACTTTGCTGAGTTGTGAAGGGCTTGGTTTAGAGTAATAAGTCAAAGTTTCCTTTAGAACACAACGTTCGAGTGCACAACCAATATGAACCATCATATTTATTTTTTGGCCATTAGTGAGGTTTATCTCTTCAAATAATTCGATATCATCGATAAAAGCGCGCAATAACGGCAGTATTTTTGAAGGGTTTAAATAAGTTAAGAATTCATTGAGGCTTTCTTCGCTCATTTGTAAAACCATCGATGGTTTATTAACCTGTTGTTGAATTGATGAGTTGAAGGCAGTAAAGTAGTGTGCAATAATATCTTCACCCTCATTATCAAATAATTGCTCCAAGGGGATAAAAGGCACACCGACATTGGGATTAGCAATACCCACTGAAACAACAATGTTATAACGCTCTAATTCTTCCTTACGCTGAGCCACTTCATGAAGCGGCATGACAAGTATTTCAATATCGCTCCGACCCATATTATCGAGAATGTTACCTAAAAATGATTGTAATTTTAAAGCCGTACCTTCACCAGTAGTACAAACACTAAGGATAGCAGTCGGTTTATCGAGATGTGTTGCAGTGGTTAAGGCCGTTGAAGTACCCAATGGTTTTTCCAAGTAGCTATCATAACCACGAAAGTCTTTCAATGAACGGTAAATTGTATCCAATTCCATTTCCATAATAGTTGCTTTACGAACAGCTTCTAACACAGTCGGCGTAGAGACCATATCAATCGTTTTTACAGGGATTCCTGTCTCTTCGGTTAAGATATCACCAAAACCAGTGAGCGAGCCCATATCAACCATTAAAAGAACACCTTTACCTGTGTCTATTTCACGTACAATTGTCCTCATGTCATCCAATACCTTTTTGGGGCTGAGATCTAGAGGCATATCAATACTGCGGATATTGCTTTCACCAAGCAAAGTTTTAACGACATTAACCATACTACTTGCAGTGCTGCTACCATGCATGGCAACTAAAATAGCAACGCGTTGTGATTTGTTATCTTTTAAAAGTGAATTAATCAGCAATGTTAGATAGAGAGTTTCCATCATTGGCACAGAAACAGAAAAGTGTGTTTTAATCATTTGGTTAATTTGTAAAGAAAGTTCGTATTCAGTCGACATTTCTTGTACAACGTTCTCGATATTGGCATAACGCACAATCTTATGCTCTTTATTACGCTTCAGAAAGGCAGTAAGGTGTAAACCAAAAGCAAGGATAAAACGTTCATCTAGTTTTTTACGTAAGCTTTCTTCAATCATTGATTTTATATTTTCGGTGAAATTCAAAATATCCTCGTTAATCACTTTCAGCATCTTTTCACGTGATTGTGTGTTGTTTTGAAATTTTTCGTAAAATGAATTGAGATGTATATCAATATCGATACCAATAAAGCGATTGATTTCTTCGTCCTTAATTCCTTGATCGACCATGAAACCAACTTTATCTTCAATAATACTATAGAGATTAAAATCAGGCTCGTAAGCGTCGTCTTTTATGAGTGAAATATTTTTACCATCAGGCATAACGATAACATCACTTTGTAATTGGTCAGATAATTCCTGCATTTCAACACGATTGCCACTTAGATGAAAGAAGCCATTTTTAACTTCAGCAGGTAAATCTTTGAAGCGGATAGAAAGTTTTTCCTCTCTTAGAGAATGCAGAAAGGCATTGGCACATACTAATTGAATATTTGATTTGAGCTGTCCAACATTACCGTAGGTAGTGTTCCCAATGAGAGCTTTTGTGGCCTCAGTATCAATTTCAATTGGTTTTTTTATACGATGTGCTTCGGTTGTTAATAGGAAGCGTAGTAAATCAATTTTATCTTTAGCAGAGCGCTCTTCAAAAGTTGGAATTGTAATAATAATAGGAATGCGTCGTACAAATGTTTTTAATAGTGAGGAGTCAGGATTCTCTGTAGTGGCGCAAATGATTAATACATCTGCATGATGTGTGCGTTCAGTTTCACCTAATTTCGCATAACCGCCATTATCCATTAGGTAAAAAATCATTTCTTGACCTTCTGGAGGTAAGCGGTGGACTTCATCGAGGAAAAGAATACCACGGTGTGCTTTTTCGACCAAACCGCGCTTATCAGAATCTGCCCCTGTAAAAGCGCCCTTAACATGACCAAATAAATGTGACATTAGCAGTTGAGGGTTTGTATAATAATCAGCACAGTTGAACACAATGAAAGGTGCATCTTCTGAGTATTTGCCAATATGGCGTGCATAGTTGAACATCATATTAGCGAATAATGTCTTACCAACCCCAGTTTGCCCAACAATTAAAGTATCCAATCCATTAGGTGGATAGAGAATGGCCGCTTTAGCTTGTTCAACTTGATTACGAAGGCTAGAATCTGCTCCAATTAAATCTGAAAACGGTGTTTTTTCTTCGTCTGTATTAAGTGTATGAGGTTCGAGTGCAATAAAATCGGCGAGGGAATCAAAAAAGGTTTGTTCGGGCAAAGTACCGAGTAAACGTTCAGCCGTTGCCAAACTTAAATAACCGACCGGACGCCCGTTAATTTTAATTAATTTATGTTCACGGAATAGTTGGTTTAGGTCAGCACTCACATTATTACGCTGTATTTCAACAGATTCAGCAATTTGTAATGCTGTTATACCACCATTCTTTTTTAAATCATTCCACGATAGCGAAACAGAAAGCATTTCGAGTTGTGCTAAAATACGCTCATTTCTTTTCAAATTAGAACACCCCTTACCCTATGATACTTGTATTTTACCATGAAAAAAGATATTCTGATAATAAGAGTATTAAAAAAAAGACAGCGTTTACTAAAAGCAGAGGCGATACTGTCTTATTATAAATAGGGGGCGTAAAAAAATGAAAGAACCGATTTTTTTAGACGGAGAAGTACATGAAAAAATATGGGGTGGGAAAAAACTTCATGAATTATTTGGTTACGGAGACGGCAAAGGTAAAATGGGTGAAAAATGGGGGATTAGCGCACATAAAAATGGTGACGCCAAAGTCTTAAATAGTAGCCTCAAAGGAGAAACGCTCTCAAGTCTATGGGAAAAACACCGTGAATATTTTGGTGGATCAACGCAAGCTGAATTTCCATTATTAACTAAAATATTAGATGCTAGTGAAGATTTATCTGTTCAAGTTCACCCTGATGATGAATATGGTAAAGCACATGCAGGCGAACAAGGAAAAACTGAATGTTGGTATGTGATTGCAGCTGAGCCAGGTGCAGAAATTATTTATGGACACAATGCAAAAACAAAAGAAGAATTTGAAAAGTTAGCATCAAGTGGTGAATGGGATAAATTACTACACTCTATTCCAGTTAAAGCAGGCGATTTTTATTATGTACCAAGTGGAACAGTTCATGCGATTGGTGCAGGAATTGTTATTCTTGAAACACAACAAAGTAGTGATACAACGTATCGTTTATATGATTACAATCGTGTGGAAGAAGCAACTGGTAAAACGCGTCCTTTACAAATTACAGAATCATTAGACGTAACTACAGTACCGCATCATGTTGAAGAAATGCCTATGAAAAAGGTAATATCAGAAAACATGAGCATGATTACATTGGTAGAAAGCCCTTATTTCAACGTCTTTAAATGGGAAGTACGTGGTGCTGCAACAATGAATGCAACTGGACCGTATACATTAATAAGTGTTATTTCAGGTACAGGACATATCAGAATTGATGACGATTCGTACGATTTAAAAGCCGGCGATCATTTAGTTTTACCGACTGATGTAACAACATGGAAATTAAAAGGTAACATGGAAATCATTGCTTCTACTCCTGGCGAAAAGAACCGTTAATTAAGGAGGAAAAGCGATGTTCGGTATTATTGATTATGGAACGTTTGTGATCACTTGTGTATTATTGAACTTAATACCAGGAGCGGACACAATGTACATACTGAGTCGAAGCATGTCACAGGGCAGGTCAGCAGGGTTATACTCTGCGTTAGGCATAACGGCAGGTACAATTATACATACGTTATTGGCAGCTTTAGGATTGAGTTTGCTACTCGTAAAATCCATTGTTGCGTTTACGATTGTAAAATGGTTAGGTGCTGCCTATTTAATTTATTTAGGCGTTAAGATGTTCCGTGATAAAAGTCAATTTGGAAATATCGAACACATCAGTGGGGGCTCTAATAAACGCACACTCTTTGTTCAAGGGATGTTGACAAATGTGATGAATCCGAAAGTAGCCTTGTTTTTCTTATCATTTATACCACAATTTATTAATCCTTCTGAAAGTACGGCCTTAACATTTGTTTTGTTAGGCTTTACCTTTACAATGACAGGTTTCATATGGAGTGTTGTTATTGCAAGTGTAGCAGGTGTTTTGAGTGGGAAACTACAAAAAAATCAAAGTATTTCACACTATTTGAATAAAATTATGGGCAGCATTTTAGTGTTATTAGGCATTAAATTATTTGCAAGTAAATAGTGAAAGAATCCTCAATCTTTTAAGCGTACCATTACCTTTTTTAGTTGGAGTATTGAAGACAGGCATTAAAGTCAACGACATATACTTCAGTTTAATTTTCAGGTCTCATATTGAATTTATCTTCAAAAGTATCTTCTAATATCTGTTTTTTGCAGTATGTATTTCAGCTCGAATTTTTCACCATTAATAGGTCAGTAGTGACAGTTATAATTTGACGAAAGCGATTGC
>NZ_JAFYUW010000143.1:0-7022 GCF_017549435.1 Brochothrix sp. | reverse complement strand
CGATTCGTTAACTTATGGTGTGGGATCAAGTGAAGCAAACGACTATGTGACACGCCTAAAAACGCGATTGGAACGTTTAGAGACGATTGATGAGGTAACCACTTCTAATTTTGGTGTTACTGGTAATACATCTACTCAAATTCATCGACGATTAGTCGAACAAAAAGACATACAGCAAGCGGTTAAAAAGGCCGATATTGTGACCATCACAGCTGGCGGTAATGATTTAATGGCAGTTGTACGTCTTACTATGCTGCGAACAAATGCAAGTAGTTTTGAAGCAGCGTTGACGACTTACAAAAAAGAAATGAAAGCCATTTTAGATACGATTCACAAAGAGAATAACAAGGCAAAAGTCTATGTATTCGGTATCTATAATCCATTCACACAAATATTGGGTGATAATGAAGAGGCTGATGAAATACTAACAACATGGAACAACGCTTTAGCATCGATAACTAAAAAAGAGCATGCTGAGTTTGTCCCGATTGCAAGTGAATTTCATAAAGCAGGCGCAACTTTCATTTCACCAAAAGACCAATTTCATCCAAATGATGAGGGTTATGCGTTAATGGCGAAAAAACTATATGATAAAATAGAAGATAAGTAAGGGCGGAATGAACATGTCACGAGAAACAAAAACAACAAAAAAGCTTAACATTTGGAAGTGGACAACGATACTGTTATTAGCGATGATTATCATCCCGACGATTATCATTTTCATTCAAATAACGGATAGTTCAGGCTCTAAACCATTAAAAGAGCCACTGCCACAAAACACACCTAAGGTAACAATGTATTTTTCACCTGATGATCTTAATAAGGTAATTGCTGGTTATCTAAGTGCCAATACAAAAGATAGTTCACAGTATCGAGTGACTGCCGAAGGTGATAGCATTTCATTTAAAACCAATTTTGAATTTCTTAATCAAAACGTTGATCTTAAGTTAACTTTCAAACCTGAATTAGATTCAGCTGGAAATGTTATTCTTCATCAAGAGAGCATGACGTTAGGAAAAGTGAAATTACCAGTAAAATTGGTTATGAGTGCAGTTAAGAAAAATTTTGATTTCCCTAACTGGGTTCATGTTCAAAGTAACAAAAAGCAAGTCTATTTAGCGCTTGATGAAATTGAATCAAAAACTTTTCCGCGTTTAGCGATCGATTCCTTTGCATTAGACGAGGAACGTATTACAATAACATTATTACTACCAACGAAATAAATAAAGGGGGATACGCAAATGACAAAAGAACAATTAGAAGTCGCAACATTTGCAGGGGGATGTTTCTGGTGTATGGTCGAACCATTTGAATCACAACAGGGCATCAAAACGGTCGTTTCTGGTTATACAGGGGGTCACGTTGAAAATCCAACATACGAGCAAGTATGTTCACATACAACAGGGCATACAGAAGCGGTCCAAATAACATTTGATCCTACTATTTTTAGCTATGAACAATTACTGACTGTTTATTGGCAACAAACGGATCCAACAGATGCAATGGGGCAATTCGCTGACCGCGGTGATAGCTATCGCCCAGCTATTTTTTTCCATTCTCCCGAACAACAAGCAGCTGCCGAAGCATCGAAACAGGCATTGCAAGAAAGCCGTCGTTTTAGCAAAGATATCGTTACGGAAATCTTGCCAGCTGTCGCTTTCTATCCAGCAGAAGATTACCATCAAGCATTTTACAAAAAAAATCCCGTCCACTATGAACGTTCACATGAAGGTAGTGGTCGTGCAGGTTTTATTCGCGAAAATTGGGAGGGTTAATGATGGATGTTAATAAAAAAGCAGCTCGTCTAAAAGAGTTAACACCGTTGCAATTGGATGTAACTCAAAATGCCGGAACAGAAAGACCGTTTACCCATGAGTACAATGATAATCACCAAGAAGGTATCTACGTCGATATTGTTTCAGGAGAAGCATTATTCTCTTCTAGAGATCAATATGATGCGGGATGTGGTTGGCCGAGCTTTACAAAACCAATCAACCAAACAGAAGTTGCCGAACACACAGATGATACACTAGGCATGCGCCGTGTCGAAGTACGTTCAACAACTGCTGATTCACATTTAGGTCATGTTTTCCCAGATGGACCACAAAAAACAGGTGGTTTGCGTTACTGCATTAATGGTGCCGCATTAAAATTTGTTCCAGTAACAGAGCTTGCAGAAAAAGGTTATTCCGACTATATCAAGTATTTCGAGTAAAGATTGGGGCAATAGTATGGCACGAACGTTTTATCATTATTTAATGACCTATCGCGATCCATTCAAAAAAGATGATGCAACAGCGTTTGCAAATTCTGCCTATCGCGATCATGGTTTTCCTAAACAAGAAAAAAATTATCATAAAGTGAGTGACTATTTGGAAACGCAAGTTGATTATATTGACTCGCTGAGCTTGTTTGATGATTTATGGGATCAGTATCTATTAGACGAAGATAAAAATCGTCGCTAATTAAAAATTGGAGGTAGTCAAACAATGAGTATTCATATCGAAGCAAAAAAAGGTGAAATAGCAGAAACAATTTTATTACCGGGAGATCCATTACGAGCAAAATATATCGCGGATACATTTTTAGAGGACGTTGTTCAATATAATGCAGTCCGTAATATGTTTGGTTATACAGGAACTTATAAAGGTAAACGCATCTCTGTTCAAGGAAC
Source organism: Brochothrix sp. (assembly GCF_017549435.1). Taxonomy (NCBI): domain Bacteria; kingdom Bacillati; phylum Bacillota; class Bacilli; order Caryophanales; family Listeriaceae; genus Brochothrix; species Brochothrix sp. Next base: position 4,348 of record NZ_JAFYUW010000143.1, on the reverse strand, counting down.
AGGTATGGGGATTCCTTCGATTTCAATCTATGCTAATGAGTTAATGATGGAATATGGCGTTAAAAATCTAATTCGTGTTGGTACAATGGGTGCTTTATCAACAGACGTACATGTACGTGATGTTGTTATTGCACAAGCTGCTTCAACAGACGCACAAATTAACCGTAACACATTCTCACATGGTGTTGACTATACGCCAATCGCAGACTTTGACTTGTTACACACTGCTTATCAAAAAGCGACGGAAGCAGGTTTAAGTGTACGTGTAGGTAATGTTTTTTCAGCAGATCGTTTTTATAATCAACAATTGGATAAACAACAATTAGCTGATTATGGTGTGTTAGGTATTGAAATGGAAGCTGCAGCTTTATATACATTAGCAGCACAATACAAATGCCGCGCGTTAGCTATATTAACAGTTAGCGATCATATCTTCTTAGATGAAGATACAACAGCTGAAGAACGTCAAACAACATTCGTTGATATGATGAAAATTGCTTTGGATACAGCAATCGAATTTTAAATAGAAGCAACAGAAAAAAGCAGCCCATTTGTGGCTGTTTTTTTTGGTTCTATATTTTAGGGTATTAGTGAGCTGTCAGTGAAGCCAATTTTTTTGCGAAATAATGAGAGACATTTTCAAATATTCTATAAAGTTGTTTGTGACATATTTATAAGTGGACTTGAACAGGTCCTTTACTACTTCTAGTAATATCTTAAATTCATCTGGAATTATAGATGGAGATATTTCTTTTTCAAAAGAGGTTCGTTAAAACAAATGGTTAAGAAGCAAATTTACATAGATAACCATATGTTGTTAGTACTCTTAAATCGTGATGATGCTGTCGTAATAGTCATCAAAATGATTGTCATGTGTCACCATAATAATTGTACAACCAGAAGCATTAATCTTTTTTAAGAGCATCATTATGGCTGTCGCGTTTTCATTATCAAGCGCAGCCACTGGTTCATCGGCAAAGAGTAAGCGTGGTTGGCGAAGTAAGCAGCGGGCAATCGCAACGCGTTGTTGTTCGCCACCACTTAAACGAAAAATTGATTCAGTTAACAGGGTGGCATCTAAATTAACGGCAATTAAGGCTGCTTTACAACGTATTTGAATTTCTTTTTTTGATAATTTTTCATACTTAAGCGCAATATTTAAATTGTCGCGTACCGTTTCATTTTCCATCAATCCGAAATTTTGTACGATAAAACTAATTTCTCTACGGTACAAGCGACTTTTTTTATACCACTGTAAGCGTGTGACATCCTTTTCATCGAAGTAGATTTTACCATTACTAGCAGGTTCAATCAGCGCTAAACAATTGAGTAAGGTTGTTTTACCAGAGCCGCTTTTTCCCTTAATTGCAACAAATTCCCCTGCTGAAATCGTTAAATTAAGCTGTTCAAACAGATAATTGTCATCAAATTGTTTAGTGAGTTTGTCCATCGTTACTTTCATAAGAGACTTCCTTTCAATAACTTGTATTTAATGCGATATAAACACACATAAAGGATTGTAAATTCGATAAAGCCGATTAGTGTAAAGAGGCCTGTGTTCACCGAACGTTGCGTAATAATTAAATTGTAAGCCGTTAATAGCAACCAAGGGCTACAACCGATCAAGAAAAGCAAGCAGTAGATACGAGTAATTGGATAACCTGCTTGTAGAAGTACCTGTGCTTTTTGGATGTTTAACAACAGATAATTGTGTATAAAAGATAACGTTAACAGCAAGTATAAACTCAGCGTGATAATAATAATGGTGAGAAATAAAGAAATTACTAAATTATGATCAGTGAAGCGCTCTTTCAAAAAAATTTGAGCCGGGATAATTTCGGGATAAGTTTTTTGTAACTGATTTTTTTCAACAATGTTTTTAATAGCGCTCATTGATGTTTGAGTGTTCCCGATAAAAAATGTATCTGCGCGACCACTAATACTATCAGCATAGGCTGATAAATTCTTATCGACATTATTTTGTGTTAATACCTTTATGAGTGGATTTTTAAGCGGACGTTGATGGGGTAAGAGAGTGAGCAGGGCTTGGTTATCGCGTATCTCAATGTAGCGGAATTTAACTTTTTGCGGCGTTGCTTTTAAACCGAAATTTTTTCCAACTTCATTATTTTGAAAATTATGTTCTTTTTCAATATAGGATTTAATTTCCGGTAATAAAGCATAGTAAGTTGTCGGAACAAGTGTAATTAATGTTTTTTCATGGTTGTTAATTTTAATTTCAGTGCCATTAATATCATATAGGGGATTTAACTTCAAGTAATCAGGCGAAATCAACAGAACATTATTTTCAAATTTTTCATGTCCAGGATTATACTCATCATCTAATAATTTATGTTCGGTATCATCCTCAAGTCGAAATAGTAACATCCCATGATTGTAGTAGTCATTGAATAAGTGGTTGGTACGTACTAAATTATCTAATTGAGCGTTATCATCCGTGGAGGACACGTCGGATAGTAAAGGTAAATAAAAGCGATGTTCAACTGCTTTGAGTGCGCGTTGCGTTTGTGCTTGTTCGACAATGAAATAATAGATTTTTTGGCCGCTGAACTGAAGTGTAAATAGTAAAAAGATACTTAAAATGATTTTGACAGCGAGTAAGAGGACGACGAGTTTTTTTTGTGGCGATTCGCCTTTTGATGAGCGTGAGTTGAGGGGATAAAAAATTAGAAAACTGGCGATTAATAAATAAGTCAGTAATAACACGGTTAAACCAAGTAATGTCGCAAATATGGCGATGTTAAAAGCAGGTTTAATAGCGTTTATAAAGTAATAGTAGCTTGCGAGACTGAAAGTAATCAATGGAATCATCAATGCATAAGGCAATTGGCGTTTGATAATGTCACTCAGTAACGTAATATGGCGATAACCGACCATAAGTTTAATGCTGTTTTGGCGATATTTAATATAATAATCGCTGACAATGATGAACATTAAAATCCCGCTTGTGATGAAGATACTAAGAAAAATTATTATTTTAGAAAAGAGCACTTGTGGATGAGATACCTCGGATTGCTTATCTAGTGCGATGTTAACGCCCGTTTTATTTGAGAGGTCTTTTATTATTACAGAAATATGAGGCGATTGTTTACTTAACTGAATAACGTAATTGCCACTTTTTAGTTCCGTATTCTTTAGGGAGGTGAGAGGGGAAAGGAGTAGTTGATTGAATTCTGAATAGACATGTTTTTTATTTGTGTACTGTTCATTACCGAAGGGTTTCAAATCGAGGCCAGCAGTGATTTTTTGTTTATGATGGTTTAACTGGGCGTATACCATCAGTTGATTCGTTATTGAACTTACTGATTCTTTGTAGATATTAAAATGATAGGTTTGACTGCTTGTTATCATTTTTGCTGTCCAATCGTTAGCAGTTTGAACATCTGCGTCATCAGCTACTGTGACGGTATAGGCACTTTCTTTTTTGATAGCGTTATATGTTTGGAATTGGTGTGTTGTTAAAAAAAGTTTTGTGGAAAAAAATAATAACAAGGCAATCGTGAAAAAACTTAAAATAAAAGCCTTTTTCATACGTAACACACCTTTCAGAGGTTATCGAGTAGCCAATACGAATTATTTGAAGAATAGCTCCAATACCAAGGCGTTTTAGCTGTTGCTGTGATTTTTGGATTTTTCCAATCAGAGCGTATACTCTTGCTATTCATCATCGAAGTTGTTCGATGTTGTTTTTTATTGTGGTCATATTCGCTTTTTTGCCTAGCTTGCCCCCAAATTGACCATTGCACCATGTACCTGAAAGTGTCGCCACCCACCTTAACGATTTTTCGAGTTAATGAATGGTTACTGCTACTATTTTTTCTGTCGTATAAGCTTGCCCAGTTTCACTTGTAGCATAGGCGGTTGTTGCGAGAGAAGTTGCGATAAAGATGACTACGATGAGGATGATTTATTTTTTTATTTATTTGAAATCCTCCTTTTCTTATGATTGTGTCAAGTATACAGTAAATAGAATCTGAGTACAATGTAAAGGGAATTAAGTGTCGATAAAAGCTTTTTTGGAACTGAAAAAGATAGAGGGAAGGAACTCTCAAGGCATTAACATAAGGTTTGGTACTCAATTTCTTGAAGGATTGGTACTCTCAAGGCATTAACATAAGGTTTGGTACTCAATTGCTATCGCAATTTCCGTCCCATACTGTCTTTGTAAGCTCATAAATTCGCACAATGTCAGCACCCATACTGTTCTCGTAAGCGGATAAATCCGCTACGATAACAGCAGTCTTAACGTTTTCTTAACACGGGGGGCTATTTTCTTAACACTATCTTTCGTTTTTCAGCGTTAAACTAAATTTATCTTAAACAAGGG
>NZ_JAFYUW010000142.1:0-14179 GCF_017549435.1 Brochothrix sp. | reverse complement strand
TTTTTATAAATTTTTTTCAATTTCGAATCTAACAGATATAACCATTTTAAATCTATCGTTTCCTGAAAATGTACTTTCTTAGCTTCTAGATTTCCGAGAAAAAAATAATTACTAATTATCAAGTCCGACTCATGCAACTTGTCATTTATACAATCAGCTACATGCAACTCAATCCTGTCTCCAAAATAACTTTTGATTATTTTTATCGTCGATTGGATCGTGCTATGGCTTGCAAATAGGTAAATAGTGACACGTGGTCTTTTCAAAACATATTTCGGTAATGATAGTTCAAAATTCAACAAAAGTACAAGTTCTTTATAAAACAATTGTTTTTGTTTTTCACTTTCAAATAAGAAGTTATGCTTTGCAACTATTTTATTTAATTCTTCGTAAAAATAAAAATAGTATTCTTGCTGTGTTTTGTAATTCAACGCCACAAAATCCAAAAGAAAATACGTCACTTCTGGTCCATATTTATGCAGATGATTCATTTTTAAAGTGACTTTTTTTTCAGCACGATATCGATTTTCACTTTCTTCAGTAGTCAATATATAATCAAAAACATCATTTATAATTTTCATTATTTCCGAGGTGCCACTATCTATCTCTTCACATAAAGTAGGGAAATAATATTTAGGGAGGATTTGATTTCGTACATCGTCAGTGAAATAAACACCTGTTTCAATCGCCATTATATTTTCAAATTGGATTAATGTATTATTTGTCATGTTAGTACCAAATGAAAGATATACCTCTTCGTTATTATCCACATGCCCTTTATTGGTTCGATAGAGTGCTGCTTTAACATAAAAAAACGACTTTATTTTTTCATGCTCACTTGTGTTACTATCAAAAAAATCATTCTTTAAAACCGATTTATATGCCCCATATTCTCTGCTTTCTTGTAGCTTAAATTCATAGATATCGATATATTCTAATTCAAATAACATTGTATGATTAAACCATCTGATTTGTGTTTCATTACCTAAGATCATTGTACAATCGGCACTTGTTTTTATTAAAAAATCAAAATTTCTTTCATTAAAATATTGGTTCCATACATCTATTAACCTTCTGGTTTTTGATTCCGACATAAATAAACGGCGACTAATTTTCACGATAGATAGCTCTTCAATGAGTATCAATCTTAATACTTCTACATGTAAAGATTCTCTTAGATAGGTGCAATAAAAAAAGTAGAAATTAACACCTTTCGTCTTATTAAAAAAAAAACCTTTTTCTCGATGGTATTCAACAACATCATATGCTGCATTAATACTAGCTATATCCTTATTTAAAGTTTTACGTGTACAATTTAACAGTTCTATCATCTCTGCAATTGATATATGTCGATTACTTTTATATAAATTATCTAATATAGTTAATTTTCTTGATATATCGTTCTCCAATATAGATAACATTTTAATCAGACTCCTTATCATTTTATTACTACTACCTTATCCATTCTATTTTTTCAAACATAATAATCCTCTTTTTTACTTTCATTGTATTAATGACACCACAATAAAAAATAGACGTACCTTTTCCATCTACCTTTATCCGTTAGTTCTATTATGCATCATCCTATTTCGTAAGTTATTTATATTAATGACTTTTTTCAGCATAATTGTCCTTATTAAATTTTCTATATCCCTCTTTTGTCAGACAATGCTTGTAATCACGGCCTTTTTTTATTTGACTGCTAAATTAAGACTCTAAGGTATTATTTAAATGAGTGATTACTTTATTAAGTACTTTTTTTATCTCTTTTCATTTTTTCAGTTTACAGATTACAATAAATATTTCTTCGAAAATATTATCACACTCTTTTTGAACCTCTTTAATTTTTCTGCGTTGCTAGTTTCAGCTGTAACCCTATCTCGTATTTGTGTTGTTTATTCTTCTTATAAGGTAGTTCTCTCACCAAGTTTTCCTTTTCTTTAATACCACTACTCACCACTATGTACTTCTTATTAGTACTGTTCCCGTTTAGCTTTATTTTCCGTTCTTATTTTTTTCATTCGATTATTTCTCCTATTTTTAAAATATAGCTTATTATTTAATAATATATCGTGTAAGTTTATTGCACGTTTCTTTTTTTACCACTTAACGATTAACAACGTGTCATTTTTGAAAAATGATGCTACTAGCAGAGAAAATATAATTACGCATCTTATTTAAACCGTAGAAAGAACGTTTATTGGTGCCGACTTATAATATCTATCAAGTATAGAGGTGATGAATTTTCACTTATACTATTTCCCATAAAAAATAGCACTATGTTCAAGATTCCTGTAAATTAGGTCTTTTCGACAAATTTATATGTGGAATTGAGAACATTTGCTACTCTTGTCAAGATTATTGTAAATTTATCTGGCATTATAGTCACCACTATTCTTTTTCAAAAACATGGTTTGAAAAGCAGCTTATCCAAACGATTCCAATCAGCTGCTAAGCTATTATTTCAAAGTAATCACATACACATCATCAAAGTGTTCGATTGATTGAATAATAATATGTATCTAGTCATGACGGTTTTGGAACTGCTTAAAAACACAATGTTCTCGTTTTTGAATACCCACAACGTATTCGCCGTAACAGATTTCAATATAAGAGGAATGTTTTAAAAAATTGCATAAAAAAAAGACCAGAAGAAACCCTCTGGTCAATCAATTCATAATTATTCGTACAATTATTTAACTGTTACTGTGACTGTTTGACGTCCCCATTGTACAGCTTCAGCTGTAGACATGTTTAAGTCAATGATGTTACCTTGGATAGCACCACCAGTATCACGAGCTACGGCAGTACCATAACCAGGGATATACACTGTTGATCCTAATGGAATAACACTTGGATCTACTGCAATAACTTTTTCGCTTGTCGATGTAACAAGGTGACCTGAAGCAGTTCTACCACCTAATGAAACGGCATCATATGCTGTTGCTTGAACAGTAATTTGACGACCAGAGGCAGAATTATTTGAAGCTTCTACTTTTGGCGCTGCAGCTTTTGGTGCTGCTTGCTCTGCTTTTGGTGCTGCTGCAGGAGTTGTAGGAGCTGTTTTTTCTACTTTCGGTGTTGTTTGTTCAGCTTTTGGTGTTGTTGCTTGTGGAGCAGCTTCTGTAGCTTTTGGTGCTGCTTCTTGTGCAACAGGAACATCAGAACCAGTTAATTTCAATACTTGACCTGGGAAAATAATATCAGTTGATAAATTATTCCATGACTTCAAGTTTTGCTCTGTTACTTGTTTTTTAGTTGCGATTTTCCAAATTGAATCGCCCGTTTTAACTGTATATGTTGCGTCTGTTTTTGATAATTGTAATGTTTGGTTGGTTTGGATAACATCTGAAGATAATTTATTAAGTGATTTCAATTCATCGATTGAAATATTCTTTTCGTTAGCAATCTTCCACAAAGAGTCACCAGATTTTACTGTGTATGAGTTGGCAGAAACTCCTGTTGCAGAAAATGTAACAGTTGCAAGTGTTAGTCCCGCTACCACAGTAGCAGTTAGTTTTTTAATATTCATAAGTTTGAATAACCTCCTTAAGATTATGTTATAACTTTACCATGGATAATCGTTGCATGGGTTACACACAAATTAAGAGATGGTAACGCTCAAATGTTAAAAAAACGTCTTTTCGTCATATTTGTAATTATTACTCTCACTGTTTTTTTAATATAAAACACTGTCCTTCCGCGATTTGATGTTTCATTTTATTTATTTTAATATTACAAAACAGCATTTTTTGTCACACTCTATTAATATATAAGCTATAAATTATCCTGTTTTTTCATATCAACTACTATTTATTTTAAATTAAAAACTGCTTTTTTCTCTTATCATTCGAAAAAAATTACCAATCGAGATATTAATTGTATAAAAAAAAGAACCGCAAGATGCGATTCTTTAATTTTTATAGTTATAAAACTGCTTTTTATAGAGGTAGTTGCTCATGAACAACGTTGTAGCGATCAATTGAGCTGCTGATGATACCTTCACGTTGCTCTTTTTGATGACGGGTATCTTTAGTACGACCATGCGCTTCCTTGAACTGTTTACTCTTAACCCAGTTTTTTTGCGCTTCATCACTTTCCCAACGACTCGTTACAACAACTTCTTCATATTCTTCAGCACTTTGATTATGCCACAATTCAAAACCTAAAAAGCCTTCAACATCTGCGATATTTTTTGATGCATTACCATCCGTAAATTGTGCAATCACGCGTTCACCAAATCCAGGTTCAATTCTAATCGTATTAGTAACAATAATCATATGCAATCTCCTCTATTCTTATGTATATTAAGATTAGTATAATTGATAACGATTATCAATGTCAATGCAATTTGACAGAATTATCTTTTTTTATTTGATAAGTACTTTTAGCTTGGTTCAAATTTCAAATCATATCCTGGTCTATCAAAAGATATTTCAGTTACATCATAAGTCAATCGTTGTACATAATCTAATAAATCACGCGATAATTCCTGTATTGCTTCTTCAGGCACTTTTTGTATTTCATCAAAATAATCTACGAATTGTATCGATTGGGTAACAAGTCCCTCAACTTTAAAATCCTGTAATTGGATATTAAATGTCAATTCTAGGCGACAAATTTTCCCTTTTTCGAAAACTTCACTATCCTCATTACTTACTGGAGCTAGCTCCACAATATTTGTTTGGATTTCTGGCGAAGTAATTTCGTACTGTTTTTCTGGTGTTTCAAAGTTGAATTTCATAACTTTTACATCTGATCGATTGATTTGCATTTTCTTTCCTCCTATTTTGCTTTATTACTATAACTATAACCACTATATATTCTCTTTGCTTATCCCGCTTACTATTTTACCATACACACTCAAATATATTGACTTATACCCCTTATATGATATGCTATTTTACATTAAGAGAAGTTGTCTTTAAAACCATTTATTTCTATTATATGGTGTTATTTTAATGTACAGGTTCACAAGGAGACTAAAATGAAACAAATAAAACACCTTACTTTATTGTTGTCTTTAATATGTTTGGTTCTCTTCATCGCTGGTTGTGGTAAGAAACAACCTAATGAAGCACCACAAGAATTAACAGTCGGAATTTTATCTGACACATTCATTTGGAAGCAACTTGTTCAAGATGCTCAAGAAAAAAACATTAGTATTTCTTTAAAAAAATACCCTAATTCAAACGCCTTAAACAAGGCACTTGCAGCCAAAGAAATTGATATTGCTGGTTCGCAAACTATTAGCGCATTTGACCAATCAGTCAAGGAAAACAACCTGAATAATCTCGTTGCTGTCGCCTCATCCTATTGGGCGCCAATGGGTTTATACTCAGAGAAGTACACTAAAATTACACAGTTGAAATCAGGTGATACTATCGCATTGCCAAAAGATCCCACTGATTTAGGAAGAGCTTTGGTTATGCTTAATGAAGCTAAGTTAATCAAACTCTCTAAAGAATTTGATGGCATTGGTTCATTAGATAAAATAACATCTAACACTAAAAAGTTAACGTTTGATTTAATTGATGTCGATACTATAAAAACGCCGCTTAAAAACTATGAAGCTGTTATTTTACCAAATGAAAGTGCTTTGAAATATCATTTAGATATTTATAAAGATGCTTTAACAATTGAAGTTGTTGTACCAAAACCATATGTTTCAATTCTAGCAACGCGTACAGATAACCAAACAGATAAAACAGTTCGCCAGTTCATTGCCATTAGTCAATCAAAAAAAATGATTGATTACGTTAGTACTCATGCGAAAAACGGTGAACAAATTGTAAAAATTCCAATTGAAGGTTTGCTAAATTATCACGATAGTTACACAGAAAAATTAGAACAACCTTCAGGCCTTTAATAATAAAAAAACGACATAAGAAAGCACCTCCTGCTAATTCGTTAGAATTAGACAAGAGGTGCTCTTTTTTATATTATTTAGAGAGTAAATCTTCGATTGAATTAATATTTTTCATATACGTTGGAACTGCTAAGCCAACTTTAGCGCCTTCAAGGTTAGGACCTAAGTCATCAAGATCATCTTTAAAATCAGAATAAAGTTTCCCTGATGTATTAGGTAACCATGCAGCCACCATTGCATCTGCTTTATTAGTTGCAATTGAAATCCACATTGGTTGAATCTCCATTACTTGAATAGAAACATCATAACCAATACCTCGAAGTACTTCTGCAACAACATTAGTTGAAGCAATTTCAGAATCCCAAGCAACATATGTCATCGTCAACTTATTGCCATTAACTTTTTTAGCGCCTTTTGTCCACTCAGCTACTTTTTTCGGATTTTTTTTAATCCAATTAGCAGCAGCTTCTTGAGGGTCATCGCCATCATTTACTTTCAACATAACATCAGACATATCTTCAGGTGTCCAATAAAAATTATTTAAAACTTTGTATGCCTCTGGTTCATCTTTTTTCAAACCTTTACGTACAATTGTATTAATATTTTCACTTCCACCAAAAACACCTTTTGGATCATCTAAAAATTTCAAATCAAATTTTGTAAACATCCAGTGTGGTTCCCAACCTGTGACAACAATTGGTTGCTTATTTTTAATAGCTTTTCCAAGTGTACTTGTCATTGCGGCTGTTGAACTTGTTTGTAATTGCCACTTATCTTTTTCAAGACCGTAAACTTTCAAAGCTTCAGTAGTTCCGCTCATAACACCTGTCCCAGCATCAATACCGGTAATTGTGTAATTAATTTGTGGACCTAATGGTTCTTTATCATTGTATGCGGCCATTTCAGTACATGAAGCAAGTAGCACCGTAGTGAGAAGTAATACGACAGCGAGGTAATATTTTTTCATCTCGTCAGCACCTACTTTCTTTTAGCCGTGAAGGCTTGGGTCATACGATCTAATATAATAGCAACGATTACAATTGCAAGACCTGCTGTAAATCCAGCTCCAGCTTCGTTACGTCCAACTGCAAAGTAAACTTGCGTTCCTAATCCCATTGCACCGATCATAGATGCAATAACAACCATAGATAATGCAAGCATCATTGTTTGGTTAATACCGGCCATAATTGTTGGTTTAGCCAATGGAAGTTGGACTTTAATTAGTTTCTGCCAACCTGTAGAACCAAATGAATCTGAGGCTTCGGTTAGTTCAGTTGGCACTTCACGAATACCTAAGTTCGTCATACGAACTGTTGGTGGCATTGCGAAAATAACAGATGCAACAACCCCCGGTACCATACCAATACCAAAGAATGCAACAGCAGGAATTAAGTAAACAAATGCTGGCATTGTTTGCATAAAGTCTAAGATTGGACGAATAATACTTTCAGCTGTTTTACTTTTAGCCATCCAGATACCTAGAGGGACACCAAAAATAAAGGTAATTAAACTACTTGTGATAACCAAAGTTAATGTTTGCGTCATGTCACGCCAGAAACCAAGGTTCCATATTAACAAGAGTCCCGCTAAAGCAAAGACAATTAAACCATATTTTTTAGTCTTTCTCGTTACAGAGAAAATAATAGCAAGTAATAAAATAATAAATAACCACTCTGGTATTAAATCAAACACCCATTGAATTCCGCCAACAATACCACCAATTACATTGGTCACACCATTGAAAAATCCTTCAAACGTAGTCAGTCGATCAACAATCCAGTCAATCCATACATCTAATGGTAATTTTGGTAATTTATCCATTATTCATCGCCCCCATTTCCTGATAATGCAGCCAGTAATGAACCACGAATAACAATGCCGATAAATTTTTCATCTTTCAACACAGCTAAAGGAACAGGACTTGTAGACATTTCATCAATCAAATCAGTTACCGGTGTATCCGAAGATGTTGTTGGAATATCTCCATGAATGATATCTTCAAATTCGCCTTCACCTTTTTTAATAAACTCTGAAACTTCAAGTGCATGAACGATACCGATCAACTTATGACGACGTGTTACGAAAACACTTGATAAACCTTCTTCACCCATTAATTTAAGAGCAAAACGAGGTCCTCGACGATCGATATCAATTGTTGTTGGACGAATCATCACATTCTCAGCTGTTAAGACTTTAGAACGATCGACATCTTCCGTGAACTCTTCAACATAAGTGTTTGCTGGATTCATCAAAATTTCTTCCGGTGTACCAATTTGTACAACAGAACCGTCTCGCATAATCATAATGCGGTCACCAATTCTTAAAGCTTCATGTAAATCATGCGTAATAAAGATAATTGTTTTCTTCAAATCAGCTTGAAGCTCAATCAATTGCTCTTGCATGTCTTTACGATTTAAAGGATCTAACGCTGAAAAAGCCTCATCCATTAAGAGTACATCAGGATTATTAGCTAATGCTCGTGCTAATCCTACCCGTTGTTGCATCCCACCAGATAATTGATTTGGATATTGTTCACCATATCCTTCTAAACCAACTGTTTTTAAGGCTTTTTCTGCATTTTTGAAACGTTCTTCTTTATCGATACCTTGAATCTCTAAACCGAATTCAACATTCTTTTGAATGGTTCTGTTAGGAAACAAACCGAAATTTTGGAAGACCATACTCATTTTTTTACGACGAACTTCAATTAATTCTTTTTTAGTCATTGTCGCAAGATTTTCACCATCTAACAACATTGCACCAGAAGTTGGCTCTATTAGTTGATTCAACAAGCGGATAAGCGTAGACTTACCACTTCCTGAAAGTCCCATGATTACGAAAATTTCTCCTTCTTCAACATCAAAAGATACCTTGTTAACTCCGACAGTAGCTCCTGTTTGTTTTAAAATCTCTGATTTGGATAGCTTGTCATCTAATAATGATAAAGCTTTTGTTGAATTTTTTCCAAATACTTTTGTTAAATTCTTTACTTCGAACTTAGACATTTTACCCAACCTTCCTTAGTAATTTATTCGTTTGTTCTTGTATAAGCCTAACAAATATTTGACATTGATTCAACAAGGCATGCTTCATTGAAAAACCTTAGTGGCGGCTTATCCCACGCTATCACTACGATAGAGCGCCCTAAAAAAATAATCATTTTTATTAATAAATCCATGTATTTCGGTCGATAAAAGTTGAAATTAGGCACATCTTATACTAGTATTAAGGTAACTATAAAAGGAGTTGTTATCAATGTCATTTAGAATGTTACATACTTGTTACCGTGTCAAAAACTTAGAAAAATCAATCGAATTTTATAAATCTGCGCTTAACTTCCAGGTAGTTAAAGAGCGTGACTTTCCAGAGTCGCAATTTAAGCTTGTTTACTTGAGTAATTCTCTAACTGATGATCGTTATGAATTGGAACTAACTTATAACTATGATCAAACTGAACCTTATGATTTAGGTAATGGTTATGGTCATATCGCTGTTGAAGCTGATGATTTGCAACGCACTCATGCTGCTCATAAAGAGGCCGGATATGAAGTAACAGACTTAAAAAGCCTTTCAAATAATGCTGCAACCTATTATTTCATTACCGATCCTGATGGTTACCGTATTGAAATCATTCAGGCTAAATAAAAAGGGCCTTTTAACAAATTATTTTTAAGTGTTCACGCACCAAATTACGTCGTTAATTTGGTGCTTTTCTTTATTATTTTCCCAACAGACAGCTGAGGTGATTCAAAAAATGAAAAGAAAGATTATTAATTTCCGCGATATTGGTGGTTTTTCAAATGATTCAAATCAATTTATTAAAGAAAAACAAATTTATCGCGCTGGTAACCTCTCACAAATCAAATCGATTTCTCCTGCATTCTCGTCTTATAAAATTGCCACAGTTATTGATTTACGCACCCTCGTTGAAAAAGGTTATCATTATACGCGTTATGATTTTAAAAATGTGGTCAATGTGCCTCTTGTTGATAAAAGTCGGCAACTACTTAATCGTAAAACCTTAAAACTAATTAGTGGTAAAGCCACTGAAAAAGATTTAGAAAACTTGATGATTGACACTTATAAAAACATGGCTCTCTATTGTCAGGATGAAATCAATACAATTTTTTCTCTACTCACAGAAGAAAAAAACTTCCCGCTATTAATTCATTGCTCTGCTGGTAAAGATCGTACAGGTTTCATTGTCGCTCTAATCCAACTCTTGTTAGAAATCCCGTATCAGATTGTTTTAACGCACTACCTTGCATCAAATGATCATGTTACAAAATCATTAAGAGGACCTGCTCGATTATTAAAAATAATCAGCTTTAATCGTCTTGATGACCAAACATTAAAACCAATTACAACCGTTCGTAAAGAGTATTTAGATGCTGCCTTAGACTTGATTTACGCTAAGCATTCATCGATTGAAGCTTTTTTAGTGACTGATTGCAATATGTCTATAGATGATATCAATAAAATTAAAGACAACCTCCTCAGTTAAAAATTTGCTGTCTGGTTGTTTTAGTTGTAAAATGAAAGCGTATACACATTATAATGAAGGGAGACGATTTTTTATGAAGAAAATTATGAATCAACCAGAAAATATTGTGAACGAAATGTTGGAGGGTTTAGTGACGATACACGATGATTTAGTCTACCGTGTACCCAATACAAATGTCATTGCTAGATTAGCAAAAACCCCTAATAAAGTTGGGCTAGTTAGTGGCGGTGGCAGCGGGCATGAACCTGCTCACGCTGGTTTTGTTGGCGATGGGATGCTTTCAGCCGCTGCATGTGGGGCTGTATTTACATCACCCTCTCCTGATCAAGTATTAGAAGCGATTAAAGTTGCCGATAACGGTGCTGGTGTACTCATGATTATTAAAAATTATAGTGGGGATATTATGAACTTTGATATGGCAAAAGAATTAGCCGAATTAGAAGATATCAAAGTTGAATTTATCGTTGTTGATGATGATATTGCTGTTGAAGATAGTACCTATACATCGGGACGTCGTGGTGTCGCGGGTACCGTATACGTGCATAAAATTTTAGGCGCAGCCGCTCGATCTGGGTTATCGCTAGAAGAAATTAAAAAAATTGCGGATGATCTTGTGCCGAATATAAAAACACTTGGCTTAGCAATTAAAGCTGCTACTGTTCCAGAAGTTGGTAAACCTGGTTTTGACTTAGGCGATGATGAAATTGAGTTCGGTATCGGCATTCATGGAGAACCAGGTTATCGTAGAGAAAAAATGAAAACATCACAAGAAATGGCGAAAGAGTTAGTGGATACTTTATCACGCAGTATTTCTTTTGAAGGCAACTCATTCGCAATCTTAGTGAACGGGATGGGCGCAACGCCTTTAATGGAACAGTATGTGTTTGCAAATGATGTTTTACCTTTAATTGAAGCTAAGGGTGCAACAGTTGCTTATAAAAAACTCGGGGATTATATGACAGCAATCGACATGGCTGGTATTTCTCTTACTGTTTTGAATATTACTGATCCACGTTATCTTGAATGGCTAGATGAATCAGTCACTACTATTGCATGGAACTAAAGGAGGAATAAACATGTTAACTAATGATAAATTAATTGATTGGCTTACTTTATTTGCGGATGAATTAATCGCCAACAAAGCTTACTTGAGTGACTTAGATTCTCCTATCGGTGATGGAGATCATGGAGTAAATATGGCACGTGGCGCGACTTTTCTTAAAGAGGCATTTAGTGAGAAACAACCACAAAACATTTCTGAAACATTGAAATTAACGGGAATGACACTTTTAAGCAAAGTAGGAGGCGCTTCTGGGCCTCTCTACGGCTCAGCTTTTATTGAAATGAGTAAAGTGACTGAAGAAAAATTAAACTCCGAGGCTCTGATTACAAACCTTAAAAACGGGATGGCCGCTGTTGGTAAACGTGGAAAATCGACTGTTGGTGAAAAAACAATGCTTGATGTTTGGGACCCAGTCATAAAAAGCTTAGAAAAAAATGAACTTTCTTCTGAAGCAATCACTACTTTTGTTGATAAAACAAAAGATATCCTTGCAACAAAAGGTAGAGCAGCCTTCCTTGGTGAAAGATCCATTGGACATATTGATCCAGGTGCTGCTTCGTCCGGCTTGTTGTTTTCAACAATGTTGAAAGCAGGTGTTCTCAATGACTGAATTCGGTATTGTGATTATTTCTCATGTCCCTGAAATTGCTTCAGGTGTTGTGTCGCTTCTGAAAGAAGCCTCAAAAGACGTACCTATCACCTATTCTGGTGGTAATGACGATAATGAAATTGGAACTAGTTTTTCAAAGATAGAAACAGCTATAAACAAGAACTCTGCTAGTTCTATCTACGCTTTTTACGATTTAGGAAGTGCTAAAATGAATTTAGAGATGGTTGCAGAACTCAGTGATAAAAACATCACTATTTATGATACAGCATTGATTGAAGGTGCCTATACAGCTGCTGCATTATTAGCAACAGGGGCTTCAAAAGATATTGTGGAGGAACAATTAAAACCACTTGTTATTAAATAACTATCATTTTTTAACAAATTCTTTTAAAAAACAACCCTTTCTTTTATTGCTATAAATTAACAAAAATTGACACTCTATTTTTCAAAACAACAAAAGACTGATATACCTGCTTTCAGAGGGGTATATTTTTTTTTTTTCATAAAATGTGTTTTAAAACTAGTATTTTGTGTTTTACAAAAGACTAGTTACTATGTCAAACTATAAATATAATCATATATTATTTAATAAAACAGTTACTATATATACACAGAGGAGGAAAAAAAATGAAGAAAAAAGAATTAATGTTACTATTCTCTCAACTAAGAGAATCACCAATTGATTCAGACAAGAATAATAAAAAAGAATTAATGGCTATGGCCGAAAAGCACAACGTTGCATTTAAAACGCTTCAGGAATTCCGAAATTTAATAACTGAAACATATCAAGAAATTGAAAAACGTGGCGGTGTCGAAAAATATATTCATTCCGATACAAGTTGGTTAAAATCAGAACTTCAATTACTACTATTATCTTATCAATTCTGTTCAGACTATGGCTTGAAAATCGCAGATATCTCAGATCTTATCAGCTCTAATCAATCCAATCTTTTTCCAAAAACACCTAGCCAGTTGCAAAATACGTTTTATAAATTGAAAAAAGATGAAATCCTTGTAGAAGAGATATGTAAAAGTAAACCTGGACGAAAACGTAAATCAAAATCTGAAAAAACCGCAAATTTGAAAGCCTTACAAGCAAAGAAAAAGAAACAGTCAGTAACGTATTCTAATCCAGAAATATTACGGTTACTATCTGATACAATGAATAATGTTCAATCCCTCTCACATAATCCTAATAATAAAGATAAAATCAATGATGTTTATCAACTTATAAACGGCTTGCATACTTTATCCGAAATGGCTGTTGATGCAAGTAATATTCAAGCCACAAACACAAATACATTAAATGATTATATTTCTCTAAAAAGCCGCTTTCTTAACTTAGAATTAGAACAAGAACGTTTGCGTAAAAAATATTATCGTTTACAACTACTTGTAGCAAGCTATATTTTCTTAGAAGATAATAAACTCCATGGACATCTAGATGATTTTATAGATGAGGCTCGAGAGATATTAGCACTTCAAGGTGTTACTTTTGAAAATCATGTGAAAATTGAAGAGTTGATTGAAGCCTTATAAATAAAAATGAGAACAGTGTCTACCTTATAAAAGGTAGACACTGTTCTCATTTTACATTTAATTTGTGAAGAAAAACTAATGATGTATTTATCCATTCCAATTGAGATAAAGTAGGTGTAACGGTACTTTTAAGAAAATAGATGAAGACTACTCGCTTTCTTAAAGGTTTGGTACTCTTAAGACATTTACATAAGGATTGGTACTCGCTTGCGCTCCGTCCCATACTGTTCTCGTAAAGCGGATAAAACCGCTACGATAACAGCACCCATACTACTCTCGTAAAGCGGATGAATCCACTACGATATTAGCACCCCTACTACTCTCATAAAAACGGATGAATCCACTACGATATTAGCACTCCTACTATCCTTGTAAGCTCATAACTTCGCAACAATATCAGCTGCTTATCCTTCTTTCAACAGTCAGTCTATCCTAACTGAAATTTCTAATCTAACGAATGTTTTTTAGTTTTCCTAATTTCTTGAAGAATGAACGAGCTGTCTTCACTTTTATATTCTAATCTCATTTATTAAGGTATTCGAATGCATAGTTGGCGTACAATGTCGCTCCAACTCGCATGCCTTCCTCATCTAT
>NZ_JAFYUW010000141.1:0-12034 GCF_017549435.1 Brochothrix sp. | reverse complement strand
TATTACCACTGTTATAAAACTTGTTTGCAACAGAAGCAGAACACGTATTCTTTTGTGAATGTTCATAATGATAAAAAAGAGGGCGTGTTAGAGTGGGAATTAAAATTCCTAATCTAACACGCCCTCTTTTTTGTATTCTAAATAATCGTTATTTTGACAAGGTTGAAGATACTTTCATTTTATGTTTAATGAGTGAGTTTTTCTCCAATATCTTTAATACCAAACAGGTTGTTATCATTCTGATTTTTCTCCAACGTCAACAACCGATATTTTCAGCTATTTCAAAAAAATCATTAGGTATAGATAACCTACTTCATTTTTCTCCAATATCTTTAATACCAAACAGGTTGTTTCCGTTTTCATGTCTTTCAAATACTAGGAAAGTTGACGTTTTTTTCTGATTCTTAAGATAATAATCATTAATAGTATACCTAATAAAGCACCAATGCTATCTAATATAACGTCAGAAACAAGAGGTGTTCTATCTACTGTGAATGATTGGTGCCATTCATCAGTCACTGCAAACAGGCTTAAAGTAATAGGAGATAACACCCAAATCAGTTGCTTTTTAACCCTGAAAGAATGTAAAATTAAGATATAAATCATTCCCATAATAAAATAGATTGAAAAGTGTGCTGCTTTACGAATAAAAAATTCAATGAAATGATAATACCCCCCTTTAGCAATACTAACGGGTTGACTTCCGTAAGTAAATTCCACCTTCATTAATACATCTTCGAAGGGTTTTGTAGACAGAGATGTCTCTAAAACAGGAATAAGTGTTTGTTTCCCATATGGTTGAGAAGAAGAATAAAAAATTGTTCCAGCAATAACTAGTAATATAATTAAAGAAGTAAATCCAATAACATTGTTTTTTTTCATGTAAAATCGCTCCTATCTCTTTTCGGCGTTATCATTTTAAGTAATTATTACGTAAAACAGTATCAGACTAGTTAACTAGTCGATCTATCCAGAGGAGAGGATAGTGAAGGCACTTCATTTTAACATATTATGGGTGGAATGTATTTTTCACATTTCAAAATGATTTTAAATTTAAAAATCGCAGACTCAATAAAACGTATGTGGTTTTAGGAGGAATGTTGCCGATGAAAAAAATATACACACTGTTTATTTTAGGAACACTGATGGAAAAAGATATGCATGGTTATCTGCTGAAAAGCGTGCTTAATGATGTATTAGGGCCTTTTAAAAAAATTAGTTGGGGCGTATTATATCCATTGATACATGAATTGTCAGAAGTAGGACTGATTGAGGCTATCGTTCGTGAAAGTAATGACAAAAGTAAAAAAGATTATCAAATTACAGAAAAAGGCAGACTGGAGTTCAATAAATTAATGGTTGAACCAATCGAGTTCAAACATTTGTATATGATGCATTTTAAAGTGAAATTAAGTGCCATTAAGTGGATTAGCCGCTACGATGCAGTTAATATTTATGCGAATTATGTTCAATACACAACGATATTGATTAATTATAAAAAATCCATTTTAGCTCATGAGATTAATGAGCACGTTAATGGGTTAATTGAAACAGAGATGAAAGAGTTGCAATTAGCTCGTAAATGGTCTAAACAAATGATAAAAAAGTTATAATATTTTATACACAAAATGAAGGTTGCGCACATGGCGACCTTCATTTTTTATTGACAATTACTACATATAAAATTACGATGGGATTATACTACTCTGTTTAACAGTGAAGGAGGAGCTATGAATTTAGAACATAAACATCTCCAAGAGCAACGTCAAACGATAAAAATGACACAAGAACTCTCACAAGCAATTGCGGTTTTGCAATATACAAAAGAGGAACTGACAGCTTATCTTGAAGATAAAGCATTAGAAAATCCATTTTTGGATATTGTTGTGGACCAAAAGAGTGTGTTGGATAAGAATAGATTTAAAGAAACGTATAAAGAACAGTATAAAAATACAAGTGATGATTACGATGTTATTGGACAACTTCCAGAAAAAACAAAGAATTTAGCCCAATTTTTACATGAACAAGTTATGTTAAGTATGCGCGAAATGAAGTTAAGAGATATTGTTCAGTTTCTAGTGGATAATTTAGATGAGAACGGCTACCTTAAATTTACATATCAAGAGTTAAGTGATAGTATCGATGCAACTGAAGTTGAGTTTGAAAATGGGCTAACCTTATTGCAACAACTGGATCCAGCCGGTATAGGTGCAAGGTCATTGAGTGAATGTATTTGTTTACAAATCGATCGCGATATTCGCGCGCCTAAAAGCGCATTTAGAATCATTCAAAATCATTTTGAAGAGTTCTCGCAAAAAAAATGGCAGAAAATTGCTATTTCTGAAAATATTAGTCTACAAGAAATTGAAAAAATTGCTGATTATATTAAAACACTCACACCCTATCCTGGAAAGCGATTTAACGAAGAAACAAATCTGTATATATCACCAGATGTTCGGGTTACAAGAGTTGCTGATGCATGGCAAATTATTCCAATCAACTCAGGCATTCCGGAAGTACAATTCAATACGAGCTATTTCGACTCGATGAAGGCTGAAACGGAAAGTGAAGTGCAACAGTACTTGCAACAAAAGCAAGCTGACTATCACTGGATTAAGCAAGTGCTAGATAAACGTATTTCAACAATAACTGCAGTGACAGAAGCCATTCTGCAAAGACAACACTCCTTTTTTAACGAAGAACATCACCCCTTACAACCGATGACATTTATGGATGTGGCCAAAGAAATTGACGTGCATGAGTCAACAATTAGTCGAACAGTTAATAATAAATATCTCGAAACAAGTTTTGGAATTTATGAATTGCGCTCATTTTTCACTCAAGGTGTCTCGGAAAATAATATCTCGAATAAAACGGTTCAAGAATTGATTAAAGTAATAATAGCAGAAGAGGATACAAAAAAACCGCTATCTGATCAGAAAATAACGGATCTTTTGAAAAAAAGCGATATTGTCATCTCACGTCGAACGGTTGCTAAGTACCGTACACAGCTGCATATCGGTTCTGCACAACAGCGAAAACGCTTTTAGCAATAATTGCATATAAAAAGGATAAAAGGGAAATACTTTGGCAGTGCAAACTATGATATAATCAACCTATTGTTTTTTTACAAGTCAAAAATAATAGGTGGAGGTAACTATGAAAGAAAATGAACTAAAACCAACACTAGGGATATGGTCTGCTCTAGCCCTAATTATTGGTACAATTATTGGTTCAGGCGTATTTTTTAAGCCTGCTTCTGTATTAGGTGAAGTAGGAAGTGCAAATATGGCATTAGCAGCTTGGGCGGCAGGTGGGATTTTAACAATCGCAGCTGGATTAACAATTGCTGAAATTGGTACACAACTTCCATATACAGGTGGTCTTTATATTTATATGAGCCATATTTATGGTAAAGTATGGGGCTTTTTGGCTGGTTGGATGCAAATAATTATTTATGGTCCTGCAATCATAGCATCGTTAAGTTTATATTTAGCAGTATTAATGGTTCATTTTTTCGGACTAGGAGATCAATGGCAAATACCGATTGCAATTATTGCAGCAGTAAGTGTAATGTTCTTAAACATGCTTAACAAACGTTATGGTGCAAGTGCCCAAATTATCACAACTGTTTGTAAATTGGTTCCTATCGCTGCAATCATTGTATTTGGATTAATACAAGGTGACGAGGCGGCTCTAGGTCAAGTTTTAACACAGGCGACTTCAACTACAACTGGAAGTTTTGGTGTGGCTATTTTAGCAACATTGTATGCCTATGACGGTTGGATTTTATTATCTAACATGGCAGGTGAACTTAAAAAACCACAAAAATTATTGCCTAGAGCAATGACTATTGGATTGTTAGTCGTAATGTTTTGTTATATCATGATTAACTTAGCAATTTATAAAATGTTGCCTGCAGATACGATTATCGCTGAAGGTGAAAAAGCAGCTCCCTTTGTTGCAACAATGTTATTTGGTGATATCGGCGGGAAATTACTTAATATCGCTATTATTATTTCAATATTAGGCTGTTTAAATGGTAAAATAATGACTTTCCCTCGTATTGTTTATGCGATGGCAAAAGAAAATGATTTACCATTCTCTAAACAATTAGCTTATGTACATCCTAAAGCAAATACACCAATTGTATCTATTGGAATAATTATGCTATTTTCAATTATAATGATGTTATTCTTTGATGCTGATTATTTATCAGTCATATGTATTTTTGTTATTTATCTATTTTATGTTTTTGCTTTTATAGGTGTATTCATAATGCGTAAACGTAATAAGGGCGTTAAATTAAGTTATCGAGTGCCACTGTATCCTTTTACACCAATTGTAGCAATCTTAGGCTCTGTCTATATTATTTGGAGCCAAGTTGCAGCTGATTTAGTTGGTGTAGCAATTTCTATTGGTATTGTTTTAATAGGATTACCACTGTATTGGTTAATACATCGTAAAGATTAAAAATAAATCCCCAAGAAGTAGATGAACACTCTAACTTCTTGGGGATTTTCTTATTTACCCAGATACATATAACGAAGTGCTAACAGCGTATAGGGATGTAATTTATAGTCTTGCAATTCCGGGTTTTTTAAAACGGTAACGGAGTTAACGAATAGCGGCGCTACAGCAGCACTTTCTTCAATGGCTACTTTTTCAGCTTCAACCATTGTTTTCCAACGTTCAGTTTCATTATCATATAATTTAGTCTCAACATCGTTAATTAACTGATCGAATTTTTCATTTTTGTAGCCCATTGATTCACCAGGATACGAGCTTTTGAATATTTCTAAATAAGTCAGTGGATCTTGATAGTTTGGCGACCAGCCAGTTAATTGTGCTTGATAATCGCCTTTTCCATCTAATTCTTGTCGTAATTTAGCAGGAACACGTTTGATTTCAACATTGACACCCGAAAGTTTTTTCTCCCATTGTTCTTTAACAAATTCAGAAACAACTTTTGAATTATCACTATCATCAACTAACAATTCGATAGAGAAGGTTTGTTTTGCCAAAGCTTTTTTTGCTTTTGTAAAGTGTTCTTGTGCAGCTTCATTATTAGAAAAAACAACATCAGGTGCTTGTTTGCGATAATCTTTTTTAGTTACAGGATTGGAAACAAAACCAGCAGGTACTAAGCCTTTTGTTACAGTCGAACCATTATCAAGTACTTTATTCACCAACATGTCACGATCAATTGCCAATGATAAAGCTAACCGTAAATCAGTATTGTCAAGGTGGCTAGTATTAACGTCATGTTTTTGGTTGAACCGAATAAATTTGGTTGTATCACCGGGAAAGGCAACAAAATCTTTATTATCCTTATATTGTTTAGCAAAGTCGCTAGACAATTCAACATAATCAAGTTTTTTTGCTTCAAACAGATTGGCGCCAGTATTAGAATCAGGAACAACATCAAAGGTAAAGTTAGCAGTTTTTACGCTATCTTTATTCCAATAATCTTTGTTTTGTTCATAACGCCATGAGTTTGCAGATTGTTTCCAGTCTTTAATGATATAGGGACCATTGAACAAAATATGTTCAGCATCTGTTCCGAATTTATCACCTTGTTTATTTGCGTATTTTTCATTGATAGGATAGAAAATTGTATACGGTAACAGTCTTGGAAAATAGGCAACAGGACGTTCTAACGTTACTTGAAGCGTATAATCATCCAAAGCTTTTACACCTAAACTTTCTGGTTTAGCCTCGTTTTTTAGTATTGCATTTGCATTTTTCAAAAGACCGTCGAACATATAAGTGAGTTGTGAACCAGAATTTGGTGAAATGGCACTTTTCCATGAATATTCAAAATCATGAGCTGTGACAGGATCACCATTAGACCAAATGCCATTTTTTCTGATTGGAATTGTATAGATAGTACGCTCTTTATTTATTTTAGGGAAATCAGCAGCTGCCGCTGGTGTGAGTTGCCCTTCAGCATTATAAGCATACAAACCTTCATTTGTTTGATTGAGGTGTTCCATGCTCGATCTATCAGCAATGAGACGAGGATCAAGTGTGCTGATAGGAACTTGGGTAGATAAATGTATCGGTGTATCATTTGTTATTTTTTCTTCAGTAGCTTCGCCTTTTCCAGATGTATTTGAGCAGGCAGTCATTAGAAGTGCAGTGCTTGCAATAATAATTAGCAAGAGACGAAAAACATGCGTTTTTTTTACCATAAATAATTCCCCCTTAGGTCACGATTAACTAAATCGTACAGCAGAAAAATGTTAATGTAAACGGTTTTTTTATAAAATATTAATGTGTGTAATTTAAAAATACAGGTATTAATTAAAAATAATGTATAGTGGCATACAAAAAGACTAGCAAACAATTTCTGTTTGCTAGTCTTTTTTAAATTAAAATTATTTATTTTTCAAGATAAACATATTTTAAAGCAGTCATAGTATATGGGAAACGTTTAAAGTTTTTAAGTTTTGGATTTTCTAAAGAAGCAATTGCATTTTGATAAAGTGGTGCAGAAGCAGCGTCATCTTTGATCGCAATTTTTTCAGCTTCAATATAAGTGTTCCAACGTTCTAATGGTTTAGTAGCTTGAGTTGTTGAAGCTTCAACAAGTAAATCATCAAATTTAGGGTTGCTGTAATCCATCATATTATATGAAGAACCAGTTTTAAAGAGGTCAATGTATGTTGAAGGGTCTTGATAATCTGGTCCCCAACGTGTTAATTGCGCTTGGAAATCACCACTGGCATTAAGTTCAAGTCTGTTTTTATAAGGTAATGTTTTTAACGATACCTTTACGCCAGGAAGGTTTTTTTGCCATTGATCTTGAATGTATTCGGCTGTTGGTTTACTACCATCAGCATCATCGTTTAATAATTCAATTGTAAATGTTGATTTGCCTGTTTCCTTTTTCGCAAGCTCTAACAATTTTTTCGCTTCAGTTGCATCAAATTTAATAACTGGTTTAGCATCTTTACGGAAATCAGCACCTGTATCAGGATTTGTTACGAGGTTAGCAGGAACAATACCTTCAGCAGGTGTTGAACCGTTAGAAAGGACATGTTCAGTTAAGCCTTTGCTATCAATTGCAGCATTTAATGCTTTACGCAAGTTAAGATTATCAAGGCCAGTTTTTGCAACATCTACTTTTTGGCTGTATTTGATGTAATACATAAAAGCACCTGCTGTACTCACAAAATTCTCGTTTGATTTGTATTGTTTAGCGAAATCACCTGTTAATTCAGCACGATCTAATTCGCCAGTTTCGAATAAGTTTGCACCTGTACCAGAGTTAGCAATAACGTTATAAACAAAAGTATCTGTTTTCACATTTTTCTTATCCCAGTACTTATCATTTTTAACAAGTGTCCATGAGTCAGAAGTTGGGTCCCAATCTTTCATTTTATATGGCCCATTAAACAGAATATGCTCACTGTTTTTTGCATATTTATCACCTTGATCTTTTACAAACTCTTCATTTAATGGGAAGAAAACAGAGAACGCAAGTAATGACTCAAAGTAAGGTACGGGTTTTTCCAAAGTGACTTCAATTTTTTTATCATCAACCGCTTTGATACCTAATTCTTTAGGATCTTTCTTACCACCAAGAATGGCTGTTGCGTTTTTCACAACGCCATCATAAAGATATGAGTATTGTGAACCTGTTTTAGGATCAACGGCGCTTTTCCAAGCATAAACAAAATCTTCCGCTGTTACAGGCTTGTCATTAGACCATTTTGCATCATCACGAAGTGTAAATGTATAAACAGTTTTGTCTTTGTTTGTTTGAGCTTTTTCTTTCGCAGCTGCTGGAATTAATTTACCCTCTAAATCATACGTATAGAGTCCTTCATTCGTTTGATTAAGCGTTTGTATACTTGATTCATCAGTAGCAAGACGTGAATCCATATATGAGATGTTTGTTTGAGCACTTAATTTAATTTTTGAAGCTGTTTCTGATTTTTTGTCATCTTTTGCCCCAGAGCTACCACATGCGCCTAAGATAACAGCCGTTAGAACAACAGATGTTACCAGTGTTCCTTTTTTCTTCCAAGATTTAAGTTTCATGTCATTTCCCCCAATATCGAATTTTCCTCATACATTAAACACATACAATGTATAAGAAACGAATGTATTCTGTATACTATACAATATTTAGAATAGTCTGTAAATAGATAAAATAGAAATAACAGATTATTCCGATAAAAGGGAACGTAATTAATAAGAGAAAACACTTTACAAGCGGAAGTGTTCTCAAGTATACTTTGATTAAGTTGGTCTAGGGAAACATTATTAGTTATAGACAACAAAGGAGGAGCTATGGAAATAAAAAATTTATCCGTTTCATACGGTAATAACCAGGTGCTTAATGATGTAAGTTTAACGATAAAAGCAGGAAAGCTAACAGGTGTATTAGGACCAAATGGTGCTGGTAAATCGACATTTATAAAGGCTATTATGAAATTAATACCTTCTGATACTGGAACAATCACCTTAAATAATGAGAAAGATATCATCTCATATGTACCACAGCGACAATCAATTGATTTAACATTCCCGATTACAGTATTCGATATGGTTTTAATGGGAACTTATCCATCATTGGGTTTATTTAAACGCCCAGGTAAAAAGGAAAAAGAAAAAGTCATTGAGAGTTTAGAGTCTGTTGAAATGGCAGAATTTGTCAAAAGACAAATATCAGAGTTATCAGGGGGTCAATTACAACGTGTAGTTATTGCACGCGCATTGGTTCAAGAAGCAGATATTTATTTACTCGATGAACCTTTTGCAGGTGTTGATATGGTGAGTGAGGGCATTATCATGAAGCGTATTCGTAAACTTAAAGCAGCAGGTAAAACAGTAGTGATTGTTCACCATGATTTGACAAAAGTAAGAGAATATTTTGATGATGTTATTCTGTTACATCCAGATTATACGTTATTTGGATCTGTGGATGAGCTGTTTACACCACAATCATTGAAAAAAATCTATGGAATTGAAATTCACGTATAGGAGGGGACCATTATTTTTATCGAAGCAGTGAAAGAATATAATTTTTTACAACAAGCATTGATTACATCTATATTGGTAGGGATAAGTTCGGGTGTTATCGGTAGTTTTGTAGTTTTACGAGGGATGTCATTAATGGGAGATGCCATTTCCCATGCGGTTTTACCAGGTGTCGCTATTTCGTATATGTTAGGTATTAACTTTTTAATTGGCTCAACAATTTTCGGTATTTTAGCAGCATTAGGTATCGGATTTATTAGTGATAAGAGTCCGCTGAAAAATGATTCAGCAATCGGTATTATTTTGAGTTCTTTTTTAGCGCTCGGTATGATTTTGGTAACAATGGCAAAAAGTTCTACCAATCTTTATCACATATTATTCGGAAATATATTGGCTGTGCAACGTGTGGATATGTGGATAACATTGGTAGTTACGATGCTGGTATTGTTATTGGTGATTATTTTTTATAAGGAACTGTTTGTCAGTACCTTCGATGAAACAATTGCAAAAAGTTATGGCTTAAACACAAAAGTAATCCATTATTTTTTAATGGTTTTACTAACACTAGTAACGGTCGTAGCTTTACAAACTGTTGGGGTAATTCTTGTAGTAGCGATGTTGGTTATCCCCGCATCAACGGCATACTTATTAACTAATAAGTTGAGTCATATGATTGTTTTATCAACAATCATCGGAATGGTTAGTTCTGTTAGTGGCTTATATTTTAGTTTTGTGAATAACTTTGCTTCAGGACCAACAATTGTAATGAGTGCTACCATTTTATTTATACTAGCATTTATCTTTTCTAAGAAAAGTACACTATCTTTCAAATCCAATAAAAAAAGGGGGAAAAAAAGCAATGAAATTTCTGTATAAAAAAAAGATCTATGTAACGTTAATGATTGCGGCTTTACTCATGCTAACGGCTTGTGGTACAAGTGCAGGTAAAGATGAAAAAAAGAGCGATGAGGGCAAATTATCAATTGTTGTTACAAATTCAATTTTAGAAGATATGGTTAATCAAGTTGGAGGAAAACATGTGGATGTTCACAGTCTCGTACCGATTGCACAAGATCCACATGAACATGAACCTTTACCAGCAGATACCGCAAAAACATCCAAGGCTGAGTTGATATTTTATAATGGTTTAAACTTAGAGACAGGAAATGGTTGGTTTACGAAGTTGTTGG
This sequence comes from Brochothrix sp., assembly GCF_017549435.1. NCBI lineage: Bacteria > Bacillati > Bacillota > Bacilli > Caryophanales > Listeriaceae > Brochothrix > Brochothrix sp. The sequence continues at coordinate 1,853 of NZ_JAFYUW010000141.1, read as the reverse complement.
ATAGCACTCAACAAAAAGATAAAGAGGACAAAGTTACTTTTGCTGTTTCAAAAGGTATTGACCCAATCCATCTAGAGTCTAAAGGCCAAGAAAATGAGCAGGACCCACATGCGTGGTTATCAATCCAAAATGGTATTAAATATATACAAAACATTGAAAAAACATTATCAGAAAAAGACCCTGATAATAGAGCTGATTATGAGAAGAACGCAGCAGCTTATATTTCTAAATTAGAAGTCGTGGATAAAAAGGCGAAGAAACAGATGTCTGATATTCCAAAAGATAAAGCAATTCTTATCACAAGTGAAGGAGCCTTTAAATATTTCACGCAAGCGTATGGCTTACGAGCGGAATATATCTGGGAAATTAATTCAGAAAATGAGGGAATACCTGATCAGTTAACACGTATTGTTGATTTAGCGAAGGATTTAAAGTTACCAAGTTTGTTTGTTGAAACAAGTGTTAATGATAAGAGTATGAAAACACTATCGCAAGAAACTGGCGTACCAATCCATGAGGGGAAACTTTTTACAGATTCCTTAGCGAACAAAGGTGAACCTGGTGATACGTATTTAAGTATGATGGAATGGAACATTAAACAAATCCATGATGGTTTATCAAAATAAGTAGTGAAAAACAGTCCTATTGAAAGATAATAGGACTGTTTTTTTATGCACTCATATTTAAAATGATATAAATAAACGTTGCAACTTATAGAATAACTGTGTACTGTAATAGACATAGCTTATTTAAGTTGAATATTCAGAAAATTCAGAAGAGGAAGTGGACATATGGCACAACCAGTAGCATTGGCGATTTTAGTAACGATTTTATTTATCGGTGATCTTGTTTCAGTCAGAACAAAAGCATGGGTTTCATCAGTTTTTATTAGTGCACTATTATTTTTAATCGGTTATTGGACTTTTTTTCCGAAAAACATTGTGGAAGTTTCAGGTATCTCTGGAGGCGTAGCAGTGATGTTAATGTACCTTTTGATCACAAATCTTGGAACCTTATTATCGTTTAAAGAGCTGCTAAATCAGTGGAAAACAATTGTTATTTCATTAAGTGGTATTATCGGTATGTTAGTATTACTTTTTACAATTGGATATTGGTTCTTAGATCTGGAGACAATTTTAGTTGCAGGGCCACCATTGGTTGGAGGTATTGTTTCAGCACTAATAATGTCTGAAGCAGCACAAACGGCAGGTTTAACGTCTTTGTCCGTATTAGCAATTTTAATATATGTGATGCAAGGATTCGCGGGTTACCCGTTAACATCGATTTTTTTGAAAAAAGAAGGGCGACGTTTGTTGAAGGATTATCGTGAAGGAAGTTGGAAGCCAGAAGTAAATGTATCTGATGTTGTTAGTGAAACAATCGATAAACAGCCAAAATTATTCGCAAAAGTACCTATCAGATATAATACCAATTTCTTTAAGTTGGCTCGATTAGCAATCATTGCTTGTTTGGCTTACTTGGCATCAACTGCATTAGCTCCAATTTTGACAGTGAGTCCGTTTGTGTTATGTTTGTTATTTGGTGTTATTGCTTCTTCACTTGGTTTTTTAGAAACAAAACCACTTGAGAAAGCCAACGGACAAGGGTTTGCCATCATGGGTTTGATGTTATTCATTTTTGATGGAATAAAAAATGCAACACCAAAAATGTTACAAGAATTAGTGGGTCCGATGGTTTTAATTATTGTGATCGGAGTCATTGGTATGTATATCTTTTCGTTTATTGCCGCGAAGATACTTAAAATAAGCACTAATATGGCATTTGCAGTTGCATTAACTGCATTGTATGGATTTCCAGCAGATTATATTATTACGAATGAAGTAGTAGCTGCC